>NZ_BCQU01000028.1:0-68940 GCF_001552235.1 Actinomadura rubrobrunea NBRC 15275
CCGCGCACGTCTCGCTCGTCCAGGACGACCGGGTCGCGGTCGACGCCCTGATCACCACCGCCGACCTGGCCCCGGACGCCGAACCCGACTGGGTCGGCGCGCCGCCCTCCCCGCCGCTGCCGCCGGTGGAGCGGTGCAAGCACGTCGAGCCGAGCGAGCGCGACCGGGGCTTCGCCGACCATGTGGAGCTGCACTTCGACCCGGCCACGCTGGGCTGGCTGGACGGGCGGCCGAGCGGGCGGCCCGAGTGCCGGGCCTGGTTCCGGCTGCGCGACCCGTACGAGCCCGACGCGTTCGCCCTGGCCCTGGCCGTGGACGCGCTGCCGCCCGTCGTCCTCAACACCGGGGCCAAGGGGTGGGCCCCCACCGTCGAGATGACCTGGCACATGCGCGCCGTCCCCGCCCCCGGCCTGCTGGAGCTGCACGGCAGGGGCCGCATGGTCACCGGCGGCTGGTTCGACGAGGAGGTCGAGGTGTGGGACTCGGCCGGCCGCCTGGTCGCCCAGAGCCGCCAGCTCGCCCGCGTCGGACGCCCCCCGTCCCGCTGAGACCGTGCGACTGAGACCGTGCGACTGAGACCGTGCGACCGCCGCGGCGCGCCCGGGACACTCCCGGGATCAGAGAGACGGGCCGAAGGCGCCGCGCACGGCGGTTTCGCGCATGTGACCGTGTGATGTCCGACGCATGACGCGCTCCGGCGGCGTCCGTTCGCCTAGCCTTGATTCCCATGTCTGACGCGCCGATCGGGATCTTCGACAGCGGATTCGGCGGCCTCACGGTGGCCCGCGCCATCCTCGACCAGCTGCCGAACGAGCCGATCGTCTACCTCGGCGACTCGGCGCGCCAGCCGTACGGTCCGCGGCCCATCGCCCAGGTCCGGGCGTTCGCCCTGGAGATGCTCGACCGGCTGGTGGACGAGGGCGTGAAGATGCTGGTCATCGCGTGCAACAGCGCCAGCTCGGCGATGGTGCGCGACGCCCGGGAACGCTACGACGTGCCGGTCGTCGAGGTGATCCACCCGGCGGTGCGGCGGGCCGCCCGCGCCACCCGCAACGGCCGCGTCGGGCTGATCGCCACCGCCGCCACCGTCAACAGCCGCTCCTACGAGGACGCGTTCGCCGCCGCACCGCACATCCGGCTGACCGCCGCCGCCTGCCCCCGCTTCGTGGAGTTCGTCGAGGCCGGGGTGACCATGAGCGACGAGCTGCTGGAGGTGGCGCGCGAGTACCTGCGGCCCATCATCGACGCGGGGTGCGACACGCTGATTCTTGGGTGCACCCACTACCCCTTGCTTACCGGCGTCATCTCGTATGTCGTGGGAGACGGGGTCACACTGGTCTCAAGCGCCGACGAGATCGCCAAGGACGTCTATCGAGTGCTGCACGATCAGGGGCTGGCCCGGACGGAGGCCGTGCCCCCGCCCGTCCACCGGTTCCGCGTGACCGGTGACCCGGCCGTGTTCGCGGCGCTCGGCCGCCGATTCCTGGGCCCGGAGATCAGTCTCGTGGAGCCCGTCGCGGACAAGGCCGCAACCGCCCTTCGGGCGAAGCCCGAGGGGTCCGGGGGTCCGCCCACAGCGGGCGCCCTGACCACCTGATTCCTCGGGGACACAAAGGAGGAGTGAGCGTGCGGGTCACTGTGATCGGCTGCTCCGGCAGCTTCCCGGGGCCGGAGAGCCCCGCGTCCTGTTACCTGGTCGAGGCGGAGGGCTTCTCGCTGCTGCTGGACCTGGGCAGCGGTGCGCTCGGCACGCTGCAGCGCTACCACGGGCTCTACGACATCGACGCGGTCTGCCTGTCGCACCTGCACGCCGACCATTGCCTGGACTTGTGCGGATACTGGGTGGCCCGCACCTACTGTCCCGACGGCCCGCCGCCCCGCATCCCGGTGTACGGGCCCGAGGGCACCGCGGCCCGCATGGCCAAGGCCTACGACCTGGACCCCGAGCCGGGCATGGCCGAGGCGTTCGACTTCCGCCCGCTCGCCCGCTCGTTCGAGGTCGGACCGTTCCGCGTCACCACCGCGCGGATGCCGCATCCCGTCGAGGCGTACGCGTTCCGTGTCGAGCACGACGGCAAGGTCCTGGCCTACTCCGGCGACACCGGCCGGTCCGCCGCGCTCGTCGAGCTGGCCCGCGACGCCGACCTGTTCCTGTGCGAGGCGTCCTTCCTCGACCAGCCGAATCTGCCCACCGACCTGCACCTCACCGCCCGCGAGGCGGGCGAGCACGCGGCCCGCGCCGACGTGCGCAGGCTCGTCCTGACGCACCTGGTGCCCTGGAACGACCCCGACCGCTCCCTGGCCGAGGCCAAGGCGAGCGCGTTCGGCGGCGCCATCGAACTCGCCCACGTCGGCGCCGCGTACGACCTGTGACGCGCGCGGGGGCTAGGGTGGTGCCCATGGCACGCCCCGACGATCGCGCACCAGATCAGCTCCGTCCCGTCCGCATGCAGCGCGGCTGGCTCGACCACGCGGAGGGTTCGGTCCTCATCGAGTTCGGCGGGACGCGCGTGCTGTGCGCGGCGTCCGTGCAGGACTCGGTGCCGCGCTGGCGCCGCGACAGCGGCCTCGGCTGGGTGACCGCCGAGTACGCGATGCTGCCGCGCGCCACCAACACCCGCAACGAGCGCGAGTCGGTCAAGGGCCGGCCGGGCGGCCGCACCCAGGAGATCTCCCGTCTGATCGGCCGGTCCGTCCGGGCCTGCGTCGACTACAAGGCGCTCGGCGAGAACACCGTCCACCTCGACTGCGACGTCCTGCAGGCCGACGGCGGCACCCGCACCGCCGCGATCACCGGCGCGTACGTGGCGCTCGCCGACGCGATCGCCTGGATGCGCGAGCGCGGCATGACCACGGGGGAGCCGCTGATCGCGTCCGTGGCGGCGGTCAGCGTCGGCGTGGTCGACGGCGAGGCCCGGCTCGACCTGTGCTACGCCGAGGACGTGGTCGCCCAGACCGACATGAACGTGGTGTGCACCGGCGACGGCCGGTTCGTGGAGGTCCAGGGCACCGCCGAGGGGCGCCCCTTCGACCGGGGCGAGCTGGACGCCCTGCTGGACCTGGCCGCGAGCGGCTGCGCCGAGCTGACCGCCCTGCAGCGCGAGGTGCTCGGCCGGTGACGCGCGCTTCCGGCGGGGGGACGGCCCCCCAGGCTTCCTGCTCCACCCGTGTCGTGCTGGCCACCCGCAACACCAAGAAGATCGCCGAGCTGCGCGCCATCCTGGCCGGTCTGCGGGCCGCCGACGGCTCCGGCATCGACGTGGTCGGCCTGGACGGCTTCCCGGACGCGCCCGAGGTGCCCGAGACCGAGGCGACCTTCGCCGGCAACGCCCTGCTGAAGGCCCGCGCGATCGCCGAGCACACCGGCCTGCCCGCCGTCGCCGACGACTCCGGTCTGTGCGTGGACGCGCTGAACGGCATGCCCGGCGTGCTGTCGGCGCGCTGGTCCGGCCGGTTCGGCGACGCGGCGGGCGACAAGGACCGCGCCAACCTCGACCTGGTGCTGGACCAGCTCGCCGACGTCCCCGGACCCCGCCGCGGCGCCGCGTTCGTGTGCGCGGCGGCGCTGGTCGTCCCCGGCGGCGCCGAGCACTGCGTGGAGGGACGGCTGCGCGGACGGATCGTGGACGCCCCGCGCGGCGACGGAGGCTTCGGATACGACCCGATCTTCCAGCCCGAGGGCGAGAGCCGCACCACGGCGGAGCTGACCGCGGAGGAGAAGAACGCGATCAGCCATCGCGGCCGCGCCTTCCGCGCCCTGGCCGCCCTTCTGCCCGACGCGCTCGTCTCCGCCGCCCCTCGTTGACGGCCTCCCCCGCCCCCGCCCTCGAGTGCGGTGGATCGGCCGCGGGTGCCGCAAAGGCCGGGATAAGGTGATCCAATGTCCACGACCGTGATCCTCGTGCTCGGCGTCATCCCGGTACTGCTGGTCGTGCTCGTGGTGCTCCTCGGGGTCTCCAGCCGGCGGCGCGGGCCTCACCAGGGCATGACCTTCGCGAAGACGGGCTCAGTCGTGGGTCAGCCCGTGGTCTCCCCCCGGGTGCAGCCCGCCGTCCCCGTCGTCGCCGTGCCCGCCGCGACCCGGGACCGCGTCCAGCAACTCATCGCACAGGGCCGGATCATCCAGGCCGTCAAAGAGGTGCGCATGGACACCGGCCTGGGGCTCAGGGAGGCCAAGATGTTCGTCGACGCGCTCAAGGACGGGCGCGTCCCTCCGCTGCCGGTCGTCGGCGACGGCTCGCTGGCCGACCGCGTCCGCGGCTTCAAGGCCCAGAACGACCTGGAGTCCGCCATCGCGCTCGTCCGTGCCGAGACCGGCATGACCCGAGCGGAGGCCGAACGCTTCGTCGCCGCCCTGGAGTGACGCGCGGTCAGGCGGCGCCGCCCGGCGCGGGACGGTCCCCGGCGTCCGCGTCCCCGGCGCAGGCGGTGTAGAGGCGGACGAACGTGCCGTCCCAGCCGGCGCGCACCTCCATATGGTCCACCAGCAGCCGGACCGTCCACAGCCCGAAACCGCGGTCCAGGGCGGAGCACGGCGGGATGAACCCGGTCAGCGAGCTGGGCCGCGGACGCCACAGGCCGTGGTCGCCGACCTCGCACACCACGTCCGGGCCGTCCCGCCACATCCACAGCCCGACCGGCGGGCAGCCGTGCGCCAGCGCGTTGGCGACGACCTCGTTGACGGCCGTCACCAGGTTCCGCGCCGACCGTTCGTCCGCTCCGAGCCGGACGGCCCGCTCGCCGACGAACAGGCGCACCGGGACCAGATCGGACTCGACCGGCAGGTACTCGGCGTCGGCGGGCCGGCCGTTCGCGCGGCGGGCGCGGTCGCAGTCGTCCCCGAAGACCGCCGGATCGACATAGCGGTCGCTGCGCACCGCCGCGCCGTCGTCCAGCAGCAGCGGATGCGTGCGGCGGGCCTGGTCGAGGACCGCCTCGGGCAGCGACGCGCGGTCGTACGGGCACAGGGCCAGCGCGTCGACCCCGCCGAACACCACGTTGATCAGCGATTCGTACCGCGCCCATTCCACGGCCTCCCGCGCGTCCCAGCCGTGCCACACCGGCTCGGCCAGGGCCCGCACGCGGCGCGGCGCCATCGCCTTCACCAGCTCGTGGTACTGCTTGAGCGTCCGCACCGGATGCCGGTAGAACGCGTCGGAGTCGTAGAAGTCCACCTGCCCCTTCAGATCGGACAGGCTGTCGCGCAGCGCGCTCAGGCCGGGTTCGCGGACGACGGCGACGATGGCCTCGCCGGCGCGCGCCCCGGCCCGCAGGAACGGCTCGGTGACGCGGAGGAAGTCCTCCACGCCGCGATAGAGGAACGCCCGATGCTCCAGCGTCATCTGCGTCATGCCTCCCGCGGGCGGCCCCGGACCAGGCCGGGCAGCCGGTGCCAGCCGACCATCTCGATCACGTCCTCCACCTCGGGCGGCAGCTCGTCCAGCACCAGCACGCTCCCGCCCGGCAGGTCGCAGGCGTGCCGGGTCAGCAGGGAGAGCCCGCCCAGGTCGACGAAGCGCAGCCGGGACAGGTCCAGGTGCGTGCGCAGCCGCCCCTTCGACACCCGCGCCAGCCGGTCGGAGAACGCCGCGTGCCGGGCCGCGTCCAGCTCGCCCTCCACCCGCAGCCCCGGAGGGTCGAAGGTGCGCACGATCTTCAGCACCCCGTCGTCGAACTCCGGGTTGGCCTCCACCAGGACCTCGTGCGTGTCGCGCAGCGCGGCCAGCTCGTCGGGCGGACGGGCGCCGCGCCGGACCTGGCAGATCGCCATCGTCGTGGTGCTGGGCGAGACCGCCTCGGCGACCAGGTGCTCGCAGCTGAGCATCCGCGTCAGGCCGCCGCCGGGCGCGGTCAGCAGCCAGCTGAAGTCGGTGGTGACGCGCACCGCCCGGAACTCCTGGTCGAACGCCGCGTCCACCTCGTGCGCCAGCACGTCCACCATGCGCGACGGATCGAACCGCCCGGCGCGGTCGAGGCACGTCTGCGCCCGCGACAGCACCCGCAGCTGCCGGCGGCGCACGCGGTCGCGCAGGGTGACGTCGTCCAGGCGCCGCACCCCGGGCAGCCGCTCGGGCGGGGAGTCGGCGACGTACACCACCTTCTCTTCGGTGTTGCGCAAGCCGTCATGGACGAAGTCGCCGATGACGTGCTCGCGTTCCTCGCGCGTGGCGTACGCGAGCCAGGCGTGATCGCCGGGTCGCAGCTCGCCCACGGGCCGCTCGGTGAACCAGCCGACGTCCAAGCCGTTCATGACGTGACCTGCCGATCGAGGTCGTCGCGCACCCGTTCAGCGTACGCCGCGGAATCGAGGCGGTGAGCCGATTGCATGAACCCCTTCACCCTCGGTGGTCCGGCGCGGTGGCGAAACCACAGGCGGACGGTCGTGGCGCCGCCGCCTGTCCGGATCTGGACGAGCGAGCACAGCAGCCGCACCGCCCACAGGCCGAACCGCCCGTCCCCGCCGGGCCGGGGCGGCACATGCCCGAACCCCGCGTCGGGCGCCCACTCGCCGTGGTCGACGACCTCGCAGACCAGCGCCGGCGGGCCGGGACCGTCGGCGTCGGTCCACATCCGCAGCACGATCGGCGGCGCGCCGTGCCGGACGGCGTTGGTGACCACCTCGGTGACGGCCACGAGCAGCCGTTGCAGCCGGTCCTCGGGGAGCGCGCAGCCGCGCGCGTAGTCGCCGACGCACATGCGCAGCCAGTACAGGTCCGGCCGGTCGAGGTCGAGGACGACGGCGTCGGGCGGCGGGTCGGGCAGGGGCGCGCTGTCGACCCGCCGGCAGTACGCCGCGGGGTCGACGAAGCCGGGGTTGCGCGTCGCCCGCGCGCCCCGCGCCGTCTCGGGGTGGGTGTGCCGCGCCGCGGCCACGATCCCCGGCGGCAGCGTCCGCACCGCGTACGGGCACATCAGCGCCGCCCCGGTGTCGGCGAACGCGATGTTGGCCAGCGCCTCGGCGCGCTGCCATTCGAGCACTTCGAGCGGCGGGCGGGCGGTCCACACCGGTTCGCCCAGCAGCCGCAGCCGCCGTCCCCGGGACGCGGCGGCGTCGGCTTCGGCCAGGCATTCGGCCAGCGTGCGGGCGGGGTGCGCGTACCAGGTCTCGGCGTCGACGAACTCGACGCGCCGGGCGTCCTCGCCGAGCGCCTCCCGCAGGAGCGTCTCCCGCGCCATGTCGGTCACGGCCATGACGCGGTCGCCCGCGGCCACGCCCGCGCGCAGGAACGGCACCGCACCGGCGACGAACGATTCCACGCCGTCATAGGGGAGCAGGCGATGGGTGAAGGGTTCGCTCACGGCTTCCCACCTGACAGCTCGGACGCGCGGCCGCATCCGGCGCAATCCACCTGAAACGGCACCGAGTCCAGCGTAGGCCCGCCGGTCCTCTTCCCGCCCCCCGCCGTTTTCAGATAGTGAGGACCTTTGGTGTAACGCGATGCCGCGGAACGGAATGCATCACACGCCCGTCCCCGCGCTAAGCTGATCGAAGTCTCTTCGTGGCATTCCGGCGGGCGTGGCGAAATCCGGCATACGCGGCAGGTTTAGGTCCTGTTGGTGGAGACACCGTGGGGGTTCGAGTCCCCCCGCCCGCACCAGCGGTCATCGCGTCGGGCTCACAACCCCAGGTCGCGGCGGATGCGCTCGACGTGGCCGGTGGCCTTCACGTTGTAGTAGGCCCGCTCGATCCTGCCTTCGGGGTCGATGACGAAGGTGGAGCGGATCACGCCGACGACGACGCGGCCGTACAGCTTCTTCTCGCCGTACGCCCCGTACGCGCGCAGCACCGCGGCGTCGGGGTCGGACAGCAGCGGGAAGGTCAGCCCCTCCTTCTCGCGGAACTTGGCGAGCTTGGGCGGCTCGTCGGGGGAGACGCCCACCACGGTGGCGCCCGCGGCCTCGAAGTCGGCGAGGCTGGACTGGAAGTCGACCGACTCCTTGGTGCATCCGGGCGTCATGGCCGCCGGGTAGAAGTAGAGGACCACCCGCTTGCCGCGCAGCGACGCCAGGGAGACCGGCTTGCCGTCGGCGTCGGGAAGCTCGAATTCGGGGGCGACGTCGCCGGGCTGCAACCGATCGGACACCACTTCCGCCTTTCCTGCTCGGATGGACGTTTCCACCGTACCGGTTGGGGTGAGGCGGGCGTTCGGCGGGAAGACCTGACAGACTATTCGGATCATGCGCTGCCGACGCCCGTGCCGCGACGCCCGCGCGCGGCGCTCGAACGGGCGGGACGACGATCTCTAACGACCACGACGACGATAGGACACGGCATGGCTGACAGGGCTCGCGACCCGGAGGCGCTGGAAAGGGAGATCGAGCGCACCCGTCAGGAGCTCGCCCGCACCATCGACGCGCTGGCCGACCGGGTCAGTCCCCGCAACGTCGCCCAACGCGGCGCCGAGCGGATCAAGGAGGAGGCGGGGCAGGTCGCCAAGGTCGCCCGCGCCATGCTGGCGCCGCCCGACGGCGGGCGCACCGGGGAGCGGGGCGGCGACCGCCGGGCCCTGCTGATCGGCATCGGGGTGGCGGTGACGATCACCGCGTTCGTCGTCTGGCGGCGCAGGCGGCGATGAGCGCTCCCCTCGGCGAGGCGCCGGTCCGCGGTCCGCGGCCGGCGCCTCGCCGTGTTCCGGCCCGTCCCACCCTGGCGGCCGCCACCGGCGGCGGGGAGCTGTGCGCCGCGGCGTCGTCCGGGGGGAAGACGGGCTCGGGGAAGACGCGGCTGAGAGCGTCGGCGGCGGGGCGCAGGGCGGCCAGTTCGGCACGGCACGCGGGGCAGTCGGTCAGGTGGGCGCGCAGTGCGTCGGACTCGGGCGGTGGAAGACGTCCCAGGACGTAGACCCCGAGCCCGAGCCGGAAGTCGCCGCATCCGCTCTGTGCCACGTCCACCAGTACGGACGCGGGGCGCGGACCGTTCAGTCAGCGGAGGGTGGGCTGGGCGCGGATCACCCCGTGGGGGCCGCGGCCCGCCTCGGTCTCCGGGATGTAGGGGACGATGAACGCGTACCGTTCCAACACCTCGGACGGCACCTCGCCGCTTTCGCCGAAGGCGGCGATCTCGCCCCAGCAGGGGGCGCCGAGCGAGCCGCTGTGGTGGCGCACCGACAGCCCCGCGCACAGGTTGGCGAACCCCAGCCGGTCCTCGAGGGACCATCCCGCGAGGGTGCCGAACACGAACGCGGCGGCGAACACGTCGCCCGCGCCGGTGGGGTCGAGGGCCTCCACGGGCAGCGCCTCGGCGTGCGCCTCCTCCCCGGTGGAGGAGTCGATCGCGATGGCGCCGCGGGCGCCCTGCTTGACGACCACGACGGGCACCCGGTCGGCGAGCGCGCGCAGGGCGTCCTCGGGCGTGCTCGTGCGGGTGTAGGCCATCGCCTCGACCGCGTTGGGCAGGAAGACGTCGACGTGGCGCAGGCGGTCGAGCACGTCGGCGGACCAGGTCTCGGTGGGGTCCCAGGCGGCGTCGGCGAACACGCGGGCGCCGGAGCGGCGCAGTTGCAGCGCCCAGTCGGGCACGGGCCGGTCGACGTCGACGAAGCAGGTCGCGGCGGCGGGCGGGTCGGCGACCAGGTCGGCGTCGCCGAGCGGGACGGGCCGGGCGTAGGTGACCATGCTGCGGTCGCAGTCGTGGGCCAGCGACACGGTGACCGGCGTGGGCCAGCCGGGGATCTCGCGGGACCAGCGCAGGTCGACGCCCTCCTGTTCGGACAGCGCGCGCCACAGGTAGGCGCCGAACATGTCGTCGCCGAAGGCGCCGGCCAGGCCGACGCGCAGGCCGAGGCGGCTCATGGCCACGGCGAGGTTGGCGACGCCGCCGGGGGCCGAGCCGAGGCCGTCGGTGACCAGCTCGGTGCCGGGCGGCGGCAGCCCGGGCAGCCCCGTGAAGATCATGTCCATGAAGACGCGGCCGCTGAGGAACACGTCCAGGTCGCGGGACGGCGCCTCGCCCGAGGAGTGCAGGATGTCGCCGGCGGGACCGCGTTCGGCGCACGGGTCGCGCAGGTCGGGCTCGGGAGGCGTGCCGGGCGGCGGCCCCGGTCGGACCACGGTCATCTCATCCCCCGTTCGTGATCGGCTCGCGCGGCGCCCCGCTAGGCGTCGAGGTCGGGAGCGGTGATCGTGAAGCGCGCCTCGACGGAGGAGCGCACCAGCTGCGTCTCGGGCTCGAGGGCGATCGGCTCCGGTTCGGACGCGCCGGCGTCGGCGACGGCGGCCATGGGCGCGGCCATCAGGGGCGTCCCGCGGTGGGCGTTGTCCCTGATCAGGCCGGAGTCGGCGAGCTCGATCAGGCCGGTGAGGCGGGCGCCGAGGGCCTCGGCGTAGCTGCGGGCGCGGGCGACGGCCTCCTGGGCGGCCTGCCGCGCGGCCCGCGCGTAGACCTCGCTGTCGCGGCGCAGGTCCCAGTCGGGGCCGTGGACGTAGGTGCGCTCCAGGTCGCCGAGCCGGGTGACCAGCTCGCCGAGCACGGCGAAATCCACCACAGTGATCTTGATCCAGGCGGTTCCCTGGTAGGCGCGGACCTCGCCCTCGCGGCGGCGGTGCCGCAGCACGGGCGAGATCGCCAGGCCCCCGGTCTCGACCCGTTCGACCGCCGCCCCGTACGACCTGATCAGGTCGAGGGCGCGCTGGTTGCGTTCCACGAGGCGGTCCAGGGCGGTGCGGCGCTCGCTCTCCTGGCTCTGGACGTGCACCGACAGCCGCGCCAGCTCGGGCTGGGCCTCCAGCACGACCTCGCCGCGGACGCTGATCACTGGGGCGTCGCTCATGTCCTCAATCTACGACGCCGCTCCGCCCGGTCGCCGCGCCCGTGGGCCCGTGCCACGGTCACAGGAACGTGCGTCCCTCGCCCCGATAGGTGGGGACGGTCCGTACGACGCGGTCGCCGTCGATCAGGTGCAGTTCGGCGAAGCGTTCGCACAGCTCCCCGGCCTTGGTGTGCCGGAACCAGACGCGGTCGCCGATCCGCAGCTTGTCGGCGACGGCGCCGATCAGGGGCGTCTGCACCTCTCCGGCGCCCTCCTCCGGGTCGTAGGACAGGCCGGTCGGCAGATAGGGCTGGGGCAGGCGGAGCGGGTCGGCGGGGCCGGACGCCAGATAGCCGCCGCCGAGGCAGGTGACCACGCCGGGGCCGGGCCGCCGCACGACCGGCAGCGCGAACAGGGCGGCGGGGCGGCCGCGGAAGTTGGAGTAGTGGTCGAACAGGTGCGGCTGGTACAGGCCCGATCCGGCGGCGACCTCGGTGACGGCGCGTTCGGCGGCGGTCTTCTCGACGCTGCCGGTGCCGCCGCCGTTGACGAACTCCAGGTCGGTCAGCTCGCGCACGGCCGCGACGATGGCGGCGCGGCGGCGGGCCAGTTCGAGGCGCGAGCGCCGCTGCATGACCTGGATGGCGCGGGCGCGGACGGGACGGCCCGGCGGGACGTCGCCGACGCCGGCGATCTGCCCCTCGTAGGCCATGAGCCCGACCAGGGACACCCCGGACCGTTCGAGGACGCGTTCGGCGAAGGCCCGTACCTGGGCGGGGGAGTGCAACGGCGAGCGGCGCGCCCCGACGCGCACCCGGCCGCGCAGCAGCCGGTACGAGGCGTCGATGTCGATGCAGACGCGGACGGTGCGCCCCGCGGCGCAGCTCTCGATCAGGTCGAGGTGGTCGTCGCAGTCGACCATCAGGGTGATGGCGCGGGCGGCGTGCTCGTCGCGCGCCAGAGCGGCGAGGGCGGCGCGGTCGGTGGTGGGGTAGGCGACGAGGATGTCGTCGCTGACCCGCTGCTCGGCCAGCCAGAGCGCCTCGGGGAGGGTGAACGCCATGACGCCCGAGAAGCCGTCGAGGGCCAGCACCTCCTCCAGCAGCGCCCGGCACCGCACGGACTTGCTGGCGACCCGGATGGGCTTGCCGGCGGCGCGGCGGACCAGGTCGGCGGCGTTGGCCCGGAACGCGGCCATGTCCACGACCGCGAACGGGGCGTCGAGGGCGGCGGTGGCCGTGTCGTAGCGCTCCCGAAGGTTCATGGGCTCACCCTGCCACAGCTCCCGGCGAATATGAAAACAGTTCATATCCGCTGGACGGGGAACGGCGGCGCCCCGGCTCACCTGCCAGGACGCGCCGCGCAGGAGGTCCCGGCGCCCGCCCGGACGTGACGGCACCGGGTCTCACGCGCGGGAATGCCCGGCCGGTTGCGCCGAGTGCAGCGCTAGGACGATGGGCGGCGGGGCTCAGGGGCGGGAATACCGGGTCGGCTGCCCTGAATCCAGCTGCTAGAAGATGAGTGCTGGGGGTCAGGTGCGGGAGTGTCTGGCGGGCCGTACCGATTCAAGTACCGGGGCGAAGGGGGCCAGGGATCACGCGGGGGAATGCAGGCGCGGCCGCGCCACCAGTGAGATCGGCGCTGGGGTTCAGGTGCGGGAGTGCCGAGCGAAGAAGTCCCAGAGCATGGTGGTCGCGGGGCGTGGCCACGTGTGCTTGCCGCCGTGCACGGTGCACAGGGTGACCTCCGCGCCATGCGCGCCCCTGCCGGTGGACTTGCAGTCTATTGGGCCGTCGTGGACGACCTTGTGTCGAGGCCTCGGCAGGCCCGCGGCCTTGCGCCACACGTCGACCGCGTAGGAGACGGGCGGGAAGGGGCGGTCGTCGTTGATGTCGCGGCGTCCGCCCCCGTCGAAGGGGACGTTGCGGTCGGCCGTCCCGTGAAAGATCATCACGGCGACCGGGCGGTCCGGGGTGCACTTGGTGACCAGCGCGCCCTCGACCACGCCGATCGCGGCGACCTTGTCGGGCTTCTCGCAGGCCAGCCGGTAGGCCATGCCCGCGCCGTTGGAGAACCCGGTGACGTACACGCGCCGGGGATCGGCCAGGCCGACGCCGGTCAGCATGTCGATGAGTCGGGTGAGGAAGCCGACGTCATCGATGCGGCCGATCTTCGCGGCGCCGCAGCAGTCGCCCGCGTTCCATGTGGTCAGGAAGCCGTCGGGGTAGGCGACGAGGAAGCCGAGCTGGAGGGCCAGGCTGTCGAACCCGGTCAGCTCGCGCATCTTGTCCTTGGTGGCCAGGCCGCCGTGCAGCGCCACCACGAGCGGCAGGGGCCGGGCGGGGCGGCCGCCGCGCCACCGCCCGTCCGAGAGCTTCGACGGGATGTACAGCAGGTACTCGCGCTGCCTGAACGCGTCGACGGCGAGGTGCAGCTTATGCGGCCCCTCGTCGGTGGGGATCCCGGCCACGGTCGCGGGCCGCCGGTCGTGCACACCCGAGCTCTCGCCCCGGTCGCCGCCGGAGTCCGCACAGCCGACGAGCACCAGCATGGCAGCCGCCAGAAGTGCGCGAAGCCGCCGCGGCCGGTGGCGGCGCTGCATGGCACGCTGCATGTGGGCGAATCTAACCCGTCGCCGCCACCAGAGCTACCGCTCGGTCAACCTCCCGAGTCCCGCAACTGCGACCCCGGTCACGATGCGTCGTCAGTATTGCCGCCCTGCGCTGTGAACGCCCCGCGCGCTGCCTCGCCAAATAGCCTGGGCCTTGCGCCCGTGCGCTGTCTTGCTGGTCAGCTTGGGCTTGCGTCGCGCGCCGTCCTGGACGGCGGGTCGGCGGAGGCCCAGGTGGGCCTGGTCGACCTGGACGCGCCGCTCGGTCTGCTGCAGCTGCCAGGTCACCGTCCGGCGCTGTGAACACGTCCGCGCGCCGCCTTGCCGGGGCAGCCTGGGCTTGCGTTCACCCTCCGCCTCAAGGCGCTGCAGAAGCCGGAGCCGTCGCGGTCCCGTCGCCCGGTGCCCTACCGTGTGGCGCGCGATGGTCGCGAGGAGGCCCTTGGCCACTATCGTCGCGGGTCTGCTCGGCGTCGTCCGGACGGTGTGACGTCCTCGCGGCATGAGCGGAATGCTCACCTTCGACGAGCCGTCCCGACGACGATGGCGGGCCGGCATCCGCGCCCTTCCCTCACCGGCCCCCAGGAGCGGTGTGTGGCCCAGCCGGTGCCGTGACGCGCGGGCACTCCGCGCGTGACGCGCGATCAGCCGGCGCGCTGGGCCGGCGGGTCGGTGTTGGCGATCTGGTTGAGGATCTCGACGTGCCGGGTGAAGGCGGTCCGGCCCTTGCGGGTGAGGGCGATCCAGGTGGTGGTGCGGCGGCCGGTCTGGGTCTTGCGGACCGTGACGTAGTCGGCCTTTTCCAGCGTCGTCAGATGCTGGGACAGGGCCGAGTCGCTCAGCTCGACGGTGTCCCGCACGAGGCGGAACTCGGCCCGGTCGACCGCCGCCAGCAGCGCCAGGATGGAGAACCGCGCCGGGGTGTGGACGATCGGGTCCAGGTCGTGCCGGGGGTGGCTCATGCGCGCCGCCTCATCCAGGCGGCCACGAAGAACGGCAGCGCCGCGATCGCCGACGCCGCCGTCCAGGCCGGGACGGAGGTGCCCCACTGCCAGCGCGTGACGGGCCCGACCACCACCAGGTAGAGGGCGAACCACGTCAGCGTCGCCGCCATGAGGCTGCGCCCGGCGCCGAGCGGCAGCGCCTCCCGCCGGTTCATCCAGAAGCCGGCCATCAGGAAGAGGGCCGCCCACACGGGGGCCAGCGCCAGTCGGCCCTGCGGCCACACCGCCTCCATCGCGGTGATCCAGGCGATCGAGACCGCGCCCGTCGCCACCAGGAACCAGGTGAACCACCGGGCGGACCGCCGGGCCCGCTCCTGGACGCGGCGGGCTTCGGCGAGGGCGGCGCGGGCCTGCTCAGGGCTCGTCATGCTCGTCTTCCCTTCTGCTGAACTACTTCAGTGACGCTAAAGTACATGGGTGGTGCTCAAACGGCAATCGTTGGGGGTGGCTTCTACCTCGTCAGCAAGGGGGCGATGGCGGTCAGGAGATGCGGAGGCTCCACGTCGGGCAGGGTCGCGATCTCATCAAGGGAGAGCCAGGCGCAACCGAGATAGGTGTCGTTCTCTTCGGGAGTGAACGCGGTCGGACGCGCCTCATGCGGGCTGTCCAGTTGAGCCAGGTAGAACGGTTCCACCTTGACGTAGTGGCGGCCGAGCCAATGGAAGTCGCGGTCGACCCGCACGAAGACGTCCTGGACGGCGTCGCCCGGCAGGCCCGTCTCCTCGTACAGTTCGCGGCGCGCCGCCTGCAGGGGCGTCTCACCGGGGTCGATCCCGCCGCCGGGCGGCTCCCAGAAGACCCGGCCGGACACGGTGTCGCGCCAGCGCAGCAGCAGGATGCGCCCTCCGGGCTCGACGCAGACGACCCGGACGGCGGGACGATCGGACGGCGTCTCGGTCATGGGAAGCTTTCCGAACGGTGGTGCGGGCAGTGTCCGTGATGGGTGCGTGCGGGCGTAAGCTCGTAAGCCTCACCCTGCGTAATGGTTCCGCCGTCTCGGAAAGCGACGAGTGACACCGTGACCAGCTCCAGTCCACGCGAGTACGTGCTGACGCTCTCCTGTCCGGACCGCCCCGGCATCGTCGCCGCCGTCTCCGGGCTGCTGGCCGAGCGCGGGTGCAACATCCTGGAGAGCCAGCAGTTCGGCGACCGCGACTCCGGCACGTTCTTCATGCGGGTGCAGTTCACCGTGCCGCCCGACGGCGACCCGGACGAGCTGCGCGGGGCGTTCGCGTCCCTGGCGCCCGAGCTGAGCCTGGAGTGGCGGCTGTACGACCGCGCCGAGCGCACCCGTGTCCTGATCATGGTGTCCAAGAGCGGGCACTGCCTGAACGACCTGCTGTACCGGCAGCGGTCCGGCCTGCTCGACATCGACATCGTCGCGGTGGTGTCCAACCATCCCGACCTGCGGCCGCTCACCCAGTCCTACGGGATCGACTACCACCACCTGCCGGTGGAACCCGGCGGCAAGGCGGCCCAGGAGGCCGAGGTGCTCACGCTCGTCGAGCACTACCGCGCCGACCTGGTGGTGCTGGCCCGGTACATGCAGATCCTGTCCGACGACTTCTGCGCGAAGCTGCCCGGACGTGTGATCAACATCCACCACTCGTTCCTGCCGAGCTTCAAGGGCGCCCGGCCCTACCACCAGGCGCACGCGCGCGGCGTCAAGCTGATCGGCGCCACCGCGCACTACGTGACGCCCGACCTGGACGAGGGGCCGATCATCGAGCAGGAGGTCGCGCGCGTCGACCACACCCACAGCCCCGAGGACCTGATGGCGGTCGGCCGCGACATGGAGTGCCTGGCCCTGGCGCGCGCCGTGCGCTGGCACGCCGAGCACCGCATCCTGCTGAACGGCGATCGCACCGTCGTCTTCCGCTGACCCGCCGCGCCGATCATTTGGGTCGTCGCCCAGGGTAATCATCCGTCGCGCTGGGTAGTTGCGTTGCAAGGTCCAGGTGTCGACGGGGGTGGCGATGGGCGAGACGACAGTGTCCACACACGTGATGTCCACGCACGTGATGTCCACGCACGTGATGCGGGTGGCCGAACCCGAGGGCGCCCAATGGCTGACCCGGCGGGCGTTCCGGCCGCAGTGCGGGCTTGCGGCGCTGGTCGCGGCCGCCGTGGTCACGGCGGTCGGGACGGTCACCGCGGTCGAGGCGGTGTGGGCGATGGGCGCGAACGGGGCGCACCTGCTGCCCGTCGACCGGTTGGCCGCCGCGCTGCAGACCCTCGCCTGGCAGGAGACGCCCGTGCTGCTCACGGCGGTCGTCCTGATCGAGCTGGGGCTGGCCATGGTGGTCTCGGCCGTGCCCCGCAGAGGGCGGACGCTGCCGATGCGCAGCCTCGCCCCATGGGCGGCGGCCGGCATGAGCAGGGCCAACGTGCGGGCCGCGCTGACCGACACGGCCGCGGGCGTGCCCGGCATCACCCGCGCGCGGGTCAGGGTGCGCGGCAGGCGGGTGCGGCCGCGGGTGGTCGTCAGGACGACCACGCCCTACTGCAACCCCGCCAGGTTCGACGCGCCGGTGCGCCAGGCGGTGCTGGACCGGCTGGCCGAGCTGGACCTGCTGGAGGAGCGGCGCGTCAGCGCCCGGACGACGTGGCGGAAGGGCTGACCGATGCGAGTCGCCACGGCTCTGACCGGCACGGTGCTGCTGACGTGCGGCGCGCTCGCGCTGTGCTGCGGCCTGGGCGCGTTCGGCGCGTCCTGGCAGCTGCGGCCGGTGCTCGACCCGGCGGTGGTGCGGTACGCGGCGCGCAACAGCTGGTTCTGGCCCGTCCTGGCCAGCGTCGCCGAGTTCCTGGCCCTGGTGGGGCTGGCCTGGCTGATCCGGGAGGGGCGCGAACTGGTGCGCCGGTGGCGTCCGGCGCTGCGCGGCCCCGCCCGCGCGCAGGCCCGGCGGGCGGGGGAGGAGCTGCTCCGCGACGCCGAGCGGGTGCCCGGCGTCGCGGAGGTGCGGATGCGGCTCACCGGCAGCGCGGCCCGGCCGCGCCTGCTGATGACCGTCACCTGCGCCGAGGACGCGTCCCCGGCGGCCGTCTACGCGGCCCTGGTCTCCGGGCCGGTGGCCCGGTACCGCGCCGTGACGGCGATGGGGGGACTGGAGGCCGTCATCGACTTCCGGCTGCAGCGGTCCGAGCGGCCGAACCGCCGTCCGGCGCGGCGCTGGGGACCACTGCCGTGGCGGCGCCGGCCTAGGCGGGCGCGCCGCTCGTCTGGGCTCGCTCCGACGGCTCGGACGGCTCCGACGACGGGGACTGTTCGGAGGACGTCGCCCGTTCGGCTGCTGCGTCGTGGTCGTCCAGGAGCGTCGCCTCGTTGAACGGGTCCTCGCCCGACAGCACCCGGCGCGCCTTGGCCCGGTCCAGCTCGCCCGTCCAGGCGCCGATGATCACGGTGGCGACCGCGTTGCCGGCGAAGTTGGTCAGCGCCCGCGCCTCGGACATGAACCGGTCGATGCCGACGATGAACCCGACGCCGTCCACCAGCTCGGGCCGGTGCGACTGCAGGCCGCCGGCCAGCGTGGCCAGGCCGGCGCCGCTCACCCCGGCCGCGCCCTTGGACGCGATGATCATGAAGACGAGCAGGGAGAGCTGGGCGCCCAGCGACAGCGGGTCGTCCTGCGCCGCGGCGATGAACAGCGTCGCCATGGTCAGGTAGATGGCGGTGCCGTCCAGGTTGAAGGAGTAGCCGGTGGGCACGGTGATGCCGACCACCGAGCGGCTGATGCCCAGGTGCTCCATCTTGGCGATCAGCCGCGGCAGCGCCGACTCCGACGAGGAGGTCGACAGGATCAGCAGGAACTCGCGCGCCAGGTAGCGCAGCAGCTGGAACAGGTTGACCCGGGCCACCGCCCACAGCACGGTGCCGAGCACCGCCACCACGAACACCACGCAGGTGATGTAGAAGCCCAGCATGATCACCGCGAGGCTGCGCAGCGCGGTCCACCCGGTCTCGCCGACCACCGCGGCGATCGCGCCGAACGCGCCGACCGGCGCCGCCCACATGATCATCGCCAGGATGCGGAACACCAGGCGCTGGATGTGCTCGATGCCGCGCAGGATCGGCGCGCCCGCCGGGCCCATCTTCTGCAGCGCGAAGCCCGCCAGCAGCGCCACCAGCAGCGTCTGCAGCACCTCGCCCTCGGTCAGCGCCGACAGCAGCGTGGTGGGGATGATGCCGAGCAGGAAGTCGACGGTGCCCTCGCCGCCCTCGGCCGACTCCTTCGCCTTGGCGGCCGACGACGGGTCCAGGTGCATGCCCTCGCCCGGGTGCAGGAAGTTGCCCACCGCCAGGCCGATGGCCAGCGCGAACGTCGACATGACCAGGAAGTAGCACAGGGCGATGACCCCGACCTTGCCGACCTTGGCGGCCTTGGCGACCGAGCCGATGCCCAGCACGATCGTGCAGAAGATGATCGGCGAGATCATCATCTTGATCAGGTTGACGAACCCGGTGCCGAGCGGCTTGAGTTCGGTCGCGACGTCCGGCGCGGCCAGGCCCACCACGATCCCGACCGCCACCGCGCCGATGACGGTCAGGTAGAGGTAGTGCACCGGATCGCGGTGCCGCCGGGCCGCGGCGGCACCGGTGCCGCCGGTCGTCGGGCTAGCGGACACGGATCGCCTCCTCGAGGTTCTGCGGACCGTCGCGGGTCCGGGGGTGGGTTCAGGGGGGTGCGCCGGGCGGGGCCGGCGCATTCGAAGAGCGACTATCCGGGTTCATGTGACAGTCGTCACGCTTTTGTACATTTCGTTCACGTGCAGGTGAGTGGTCGTCGAAGGCGGCGTGAAGGGGACGGCGGGATGCTGAAGGCGGCGGGATGAGGACGCCCATTCCCGGGCGCGTCCGGCGGTGGAGTCTGGCCGGGCAGCTGCTGGCCCTGCAGGCGGCGGTGGTCGCCCTGCTGGTCGTGGTCGGCGCCGTCCTGTCGTATCTGGACGCGGCGCGGACCGTCGACGAGCGCGCCCGCGAGACCGTCACCGTCGTGGCCACCACGCTCGCCGACTCCCCGAGCGTGCGGGAGGCGCTGGCCGAACGCGACCCGAGCCGCACGCTGCAGCCGCTGGCCGAACGGGTGCGCGCCGACACCGGCGTCGACTTCATCACGATCATGAAGCCGAACCGGGTCCGCTACACGCACCCGAACCCGGCGCAGATCGGCCGCCGCTTCATCGGCAACATCGGCCCCGCCCTGGCCGGGCGGACGTTCACCGAGACCTACACCGGCACGCTGGGGCCGTCCGTGCGAGCCGTCGCGCCGGTCTTCGACGACGCCGAACCGGGCGAGCGCCGGGTCGTGGCGCTGGTCTCGGTCGGCATCAAGGTCGAGGCCATCTCCGCCGAGCTGCGCGGGCGGCTGTCGGCCCTGGCCGTGGTCGTGCTGGTCGTGCTGGCGGTCGGCATCGCGGGCAGCGCCCTGGTCAGCGTCCGGCTGCGCCGGCAGACGCGGGGCATGGCGCCCGGCGACCTGCGCGCCATGTTCGACTACTACGAGTCGATCCTGCACGCGGTGCGCGAGGGCCTGATCCTGCTCGACCGGGACGGCCGCGTCGTGCTGTGCAACGACGCCGCCCGGGAGCTGCTCGACCTGTCGGACGACCCGCGCGGCCGCCGGGCGTCCGAGCTGGGCCTGCCGGAGGAGCTGACCGCCGCGCTGGTGTCGGCCGAGCCCCGGCCGGACGAGATCCACGTCGCCGACACGCGGGTGCTGGTGGTCAACGCCGTCCCGGTGCGGTCCCGGGGGCGCGCCATGGGCACCGCCGTCACGCTGCGCGACCACACCGAGCTGCAGACGCTCACCGGCGAGCTGGGCGCCGTGCGCGGGTTCGCCGAAGCGCTGCGCGCGCAGGCGCACGAGGCCGCCAACCGCCTGCACACCATCGTGTCGCTGGTGGAGCTGGGGCGCGCCGAGCAGGCCGTCGAGTTCGCCACCGCCGAGCTGGCGACCGCCCAGCGGCTCACCGACCGGGTGGTGGGCGCGGTCCGCGAGCCGGTGCTGGCGGCGCTGCTGCTCGGCAAGGGCGCCGACGCGGCCGAGCGCGGCGTCGAACTCGTCCTCACCGACGACACCGCGCTCGGCGACGCGGTCATCGAGCAGGCCGGAATCGACCCCCGCGACCTGGTCACTATCCTCGGAAACCTGATAGACAACGCGGTCGACGCGGCGATCGAGGGCCCGGCGTCCCGCCGCGAGCCGCCCAAGGTGGTGGTCACCGCCCGGGCGGACGAGGGCGAGCTGGTGCTGCGGGTGGCCGACAACGGGCCGGGCGTGGACCCCGATCGCGTGCCCGCCATGTTCCGCCGCGGCTGGACCACCAAGCCCGCCGACGGCCCGGTGGGGCACGGCCTGGGGCTGGCGCTGGTCGGCCGGGCCGTGCGGCGGTACGGCGGGGCCATCGAGGTCGCGCGCGACGGGGGCGCGGTCTTCACGGTCCGCCTGCCGTTGCGTTGCGAGGAGGACGTGACATCGTGATCCGGGTGCTGGTGGTCGAGGACGACCAGGTCGCCGCGGAGGCGCACCGGACCTACGTGGAACGCGTGCCCGGGTTCGCCGTGGCCGGGGTGGTGCACTCGGGGGCCGACGCGCTGCGGTTCTGCGAGCGCACGCCCGTCGACCTGGTGCTGCTGGACTTCTACCTGCCCGACACCCACGGCTTGAAGGTCTGCCGGGCGCTGCGCGCCGCGGGCAGCACCGTCGACGTGATCGCCGTGACGTCCGCCCGCGACCTGGCCGCGGTGCGCTCGGCCGTGTCCGCCGGCGTGGTGCAGTACCTGCTCAAGCCGTTCACGTTCGCGACGCTGCGCGACAAGCTGGACCGGTACGCCCGGTTCCGCCGCCGCGTGGCCCGCGCGGGCGAGGTGACGGGCCAGGCCGACGTGGACGCCATGCTCGCCACGCTGCGCACCCCCGACCGCGGCTCGCTGCCCAAGGGCATGAGCGAGGAGACCCTCCAGGCGATCACCGAGGCGCTGGCCGGCGCGAAGGAGGGGCTGTCGGCGGCGTCCGCCGCGACCCTGACCGGCGTGTCCCGGGTGACCGCGCGCCGCTATCTGGAGTACCTGGCCGAGCAGGGGCTGGTGCGGCGGCGCCCGCACTACGGCCAGGTCGGCAGGCCCGAGGTGCGGTTCTACCGGGCCGCCGCGACGGAGTAGATCATCGCAGGTCAGGGTAGGTATCCGCTGTCCGACCAGGACCGAACGGCAACGGGGGGATGCGCTGTGGGGGACCTGCACGACAACACGGACCGGACGGCCGCCGCGCGGGCGGGCCAAGCGGCCGGCAAGGGGACGGGACGGGACCGGCGCGGCGCCGGCGAGGCCCGCCAGGACGGCCGGCGGGACGCCGCCCGGCGCAAGGGGCAGACCGGGCGCCAGATTCCGGACAAGGCGAAGCGGGACGAGGCGGCGAAGAAGATCAGGGCCATGTTCGAGCCGAAGATGTAGCCGCGGCGGGAGCGGGCCGATGGCGCCGGGCGCGCCATCGGCCTTTTTGTGCGCCGTCCAGGTCCGGACAGGCGGCCCGGCGCGCCGGCGCCGTCGCGGATGGATCGTTCCCACGGGCGCCCGCGAACGTTTCGCAACGAGAGCTACTCGTCGGTAAGACATGTCCCGCCGAGAACGTTCCAATTTCGTGGAATTCACCTTGGCGCGCGCCTTCGAAAATGTCGTCCGCGCAGGTCCTGAAATTGTGAAATTTCAATAACGCGCAACGCGGCCTTTACAAGCCGCTGCACATAACGCAAAGTTGATCAAAGAGCGGGTGACGCTGTCGGCTTGCGATCGGAAGAAACGGGGTCATTGCTCTTGGTCGAAGAAGTCGAAGAATTCTCTCGAGCCTCGCGAGATCAGTTTCAGCGGGCGATCCGGACCCGGGTTCCGGAGCTGACCGCCCGGCTGGTCGGTCAGCTGCGCAGCATCGAGACCGCCTACCGCAACGTCCCGGCGCACGAGCCGCCGCAGTGGATCGCGCGCTCGTACCACCGGTTCCTGGACGCCCTCGCGCTCCCCGCCGCCGAAGTGCCCGCCACGCTGGACGTCCCGCGGCGGACCGGCGCGCGGCGCGGCAGGCAGGGCGTCCCGGAGCGGGCGCTGCTGCGCGCCTACCACCTCGGCGGCCGGCTGCTGTCCGCCGCGGCCATGGAGTGGGCGGCCGAGGAGGGGCTGCGCTCGGCCGAGACGCGCCTGTTCATCGAGACGCTGTGGACGATCGTCGACGAGCACTCGGCGGCGGCGATCGACGCCCTGCACCAGGCCCGGCAGGAACCGGCCGACCGCCGCGTCGCCGGCTACCTGCTGGACGCTCTCCTCAACGGCGAGACGCACCAGTCGCTGGTGCGGGCCGTGGCGCGATCCCTTCCGGTCTGCCCGACCGGCCGGTACGCGGTGGTCGTCCGGCATCCGGTCGGCGGCGGGTCGGTCGACCCGGACGACCAGCCGCCGGTGGCCAGGGGGATACGGCTGCTGTGGCGGGCGCACGGTGTCAGCGCGGTCGCCGTCGCGCCCCTGGGGGACCGCCGGCCCGGCGACCTGGTCGACACCCTGTCCAAGGCCCGCGATCTGCGCACCGGCATCAGCGCCGCCGTCCGCGGCCTGGCCGAGCTCGGCGAGGCCCGCCGCCAGGCGGAGTCGGCGGCGCGCACGCTGCGGGGGCCGGGGGTGGCCCTTCTGGAGGAGCGGCTGCCCACCGCCATGCTGAACGCCGCCCCGGACCTGGCCAGGCGGCTGCAGTTCCGGGTGCTGGCGCCGCTGTTCGAGCTGGACGCGCAGCGCCGGGAGCAGCTGCTGGAGACGCTCGAGCAGTGGCTGGCCGTCGACGGTTCGGTGTCCGCCGCCGCGACCGCCCTCTACTGCCATCGCAACACGGTGCTCAACCGGTTGCGCCGCATCGAGCAGCTCACCGGCAAGAACCTGTCGTCGCCGCGCGACCTGATCGAACTCGGTCTGGCGGTGCAGGCGTACCGGCAGCTGTCCACGCCGTCGCCCGCCGGCGCCGCGCCGTCACCGCGGGAATCGCGGGAGGGGCCCGTGCGAGCGGACGGCTAGTGGGGCGGGGCGGAACGCCGTAGAGTGAGTTGGAATTTCCAATTATCGTGGACTGGAGTGCTCATGACGATCACCGCTCCGCCGCCCACCCCCGGCCGGCTGCTCGCCGCCGCCGAGGACGGACCGTTCGTCCCCGCGCCCCGATTCCAGGGCTTCGGCGGGCTGCACGGCGGGCTGGCGCTCGCGCTGGCGACCGCCGCGATGCAGCGGCACGCGCCGCAGGCACGGCTGCGCAGCGCCTCCGCGCGGCTGCACCGGGCCGTCACCGGAACGTTCCAGCTCGCCACCCGGACCATGCGCGTCGGGCGGATCACCACGTGCGCGGGGGAACTGGCCGACGAGGAGGGGCCGCTCGTGGACGCCTCGGCGATCTTCTCGGTGCCGCGCGCCGGGAACTGGCCGCGCTTCGCCCCGCCCGCCCCCGCGGCGCCGCCCCCGGCCGACTGCGAGGTCTTCCGCATTCCGCCGGAATTCGTGCCGATCTCCGAGTTCTGGGAGATCCGCCCGGTCGGCCCCAACCGGCCGTACGCGCGCTGCGCCGAACCCGAACTGACCGCGTGGGTGCGGCTGACGGAGGACGACACGCCCCCGGACGCGCACCGCCTCGTGCTGCTCATGGACGCGCTCGCGCCCGCCTACGCCGCCGTCCTGTCCGACCTGCTGCTGGTGCCGACCATGGAGCTCACGGTCCACCCCGCCGAGGGACTGGAGACCGCCTCCTCGCCCTGGGTCCTGCTGCGCGCCCGCACCCGGGGCGCGGGCGCCGCCGGCTGGAACGAGGAGATCATCGACGCCTGGGACCCCCAGGGCGTCCACCTCGGCACCGCCCACCAGCTGCGCCTGGGCCGTGGCGACGCCGCGTGACCGACGCGCACGCGGACGGCATCGCTCACCACGCACCTGAGAGGCTCGGCGGGAGGCGCGGGCCGTCTGTCCATGGGCGACACCCCTGACTCCGCCCTCCGCATGCCGGCCGATCGATCGGCGCCCGGGTTGTGCACCCGCACAGCCCGGGCGCCGCTCGTTGTGTCCGCGGAACACGATGGCGGCGAACCGCAATTCCCGGCGTTGACCTGCTGAATTTCCGTGTGCGAACGTCGGCGGCTGTGGTGGTGACCGAAGAGATCACCAAGGGTGGTGCACGGTGAAATCCACGATCCCCCTGACCGACGTCCTCTGGCGGCGGGCGCAGGAACAGCCCACGGCCACGGCTTATCGCTTTCTCGCCGACGGGACGCCCGCGACCGCCGTCGACCACACTTACCGGGACGTGGCCGACCGGGCCGCCGTGGTGGCCGCCGAACTGGACGGCGCGGCCGGGCGGCGGGTCGTCCTGGCGGTGGATCCCGGCCTCGACTACGTGGCCGCGCTGTACGGCGTGCTCGCCGCGGGGGCCACCGCGGTGCCCTCGTTCCCGCCGGTCGGACGGCGCGCGACCGCGCGGTTCCTCGGCATCCTCGCCGACTGCGCGCCGAGCGCGGTGCTACTGTCGAGCTGGGCGGCGCAGCGGGTCGCCGAACTCGCGGACCGGCTCCCGCCCGCGCTGCGCGGCGTCCGGTGGCTGACCGTGGACGAGGAGTTCTTCGCCCGGCACGCCGATCCGCCCCGGTACCGGCCGCGCGCCGCCGACCCGGCGCTGCTGCAGTACACCTCGGGGTCCACCGGCGACCCCAAGGGGATCGTGCTCGACCATGACAACCTGGTGGCCAACTGCGTGGCGCTCCAGCACCACATGGGCGTGGACCCCGGCCGCGTCGGCCTGTCCTGGCTGCCGCCGTACCACGACATGGGGCTGATGGGGACGATCATGCTGGCGCTGCACGGCGGCTGGCCGCTGATCATGTTCTCCCCGGTGCACTTCGTGCAGCGCCCGGCCCGGTGGCTGCGCGCCATCGGCGAGTACGGGGTCACCATCTCGGTCGCCCCGAACTTCGCGTTCGACATGTGCGTGGACTCCGTCGACGAGGACGACCTCGACGGGCTGGACCTCGGCTCCCTGCGCCAGCTGTACTGCGGGGCCGAGCCGGTGCTGGCCACCACGATGAAGAGGTTCACCGAACGGTTCGCGCCGTACGGGTACCGGCCCGAGGCGCTCATCCCCTGCTACGGCCTGGCCGAGGCGACCCTCTTCGTGGCCGGCAAGCCCGACGGGACGTCGATGCGCACCCTGCGGGTGGACCGGGCCGCGCTGGAGCGGGGACGCGTCCGCCCGGCCGGGGCGCACGACCCGGCCGCCGCGGCCGCCGAACTCGTCAGCTGCGGCGCGGTCGCGCACGGGCACGAGGTGCTGATCGTCGACCCGGACACCCGCCGTCCCGTCCCTCCCGGCACGGTCGGCGAGATCTGGGTGCGCGGCCCGAGCGTCGCCCGCGGGTACCACGGCCGCCCCGACCTCAGCGCCGAGCTGTTCGCCGCCCGGCCGGCCGCCGACGGCGCCGACGCCCCCGCCGACGGGGCGCCCTCCGACCGGACGTATCTGCGCACGGGCGACGCGGGGTTCGTGGACGGCGGGGAGCTGTACGTCACCGGGCGGCTCAAGGACGTCGTCATCGTCGCGGGACGCAACCTGTATCCGCAGGACATCGAGGTGTCGGTGCTCGCCGCGCGGCCCGAGCTGCGCCGCGCCGCCGCGTTCGCCGTCCGGCCGCGGGGGCGGGCGGAGGAACTGGTGGTCGTCGCCGAGCTGCGGGACGCGCGGGCGCGCGCCAACCGGGAACTGGCGGAGCTGCGCGACGCGGTGGTGGCGGCGGTCGCCGCCGACCACGCCGTCCGCCCCGCCGAGGTGCACCTCGGCCCGCCCGGCACGGTGCCGACCACCACCAGCGGCAAGGTGCGGCGGAGCGCTGCCCGGGAGGCGTTCGAAAAGGGCGAGCTGCGCACGCTCCCCGTCGCCGGGGACGTCCTCGCGGCCGCGCGGGGGGTGCCCGCATGACCGTCGAACTGACCGGGTCCGCGGCGGCCGCCGCGACGGGCGGCGACACCGACAGGGCCGCGCGGCGACTGGCGTACGTCACCGTGTGCGTGCCGGCGGCCGGTTTCGTCGCCGCCGTCGCCTACGCGTGGCGGTACGGCTTCACCGTCGTCGACGGGCTGCTGCTGGCCGTGATGTACCTGGTGACCGCGTTCGGCGTCGAAGGCGGGATGCACCGCTTCTTCTCGCACCGGGCGTTCTCCGCCGGCCGCGTGGTCACCGCGCTGTGGGGCGTGGCGGGGAGCATGGCGGCCCAGGGGCCGATCGTGTTCTGGGTGGCGACGCACCGCATCCACCACGCTTTCACGGACACCGATCGCGACCCCCATTCGCCCCGGCCGATCGGCACCGGACCGCTGGCGCGGGTGCGCGGGCTGTGGCACGGCCACGTCGGCTGGCTGTTCACCGTGCGCCGGGACAACTGGAGCAAGCACGTCCCGGACCTGCTCGCCGACCGCACCGTGATGCGGGTGAACGAGCTGTACTTCGTCTGGGTGCTGCTGGGGCTGGCGCTGCCCGCCGCCCTCGGCGGCCTGCTGACCTGGAGCGTCGGCGGCGCCGTCAGCGGCCTGCTGTGGGGCGGGCTGGCCCGGATCTTCCTGCTCGACCAGGTGACGTGGGGGGTCAACTCCATCGGCCACACCCTGGGCAGCCGGCCCTACAAGACCCGCGACAACAGCCGCAACGTCGCGGCGATGGCGCCGTTCTCGGTCGGCGGCTCCTGGCACAACAACCACCACGCCCGGCCGTCGCTGGCGCACAACCGGCACGCCTTCTGGCAGATCGATCTCACCGGGATGTTCATCACCCTGCTGGACCGGCTGGGGCTGATCCACGACGTCCGCTACCCCAAGTCGTCCGGCGCCCACCGCAGGGCCGCCGGGCGGAGCAACCGGGAACACCGAAGGAGGCAACCATGACGACCGCGACGATGACGCCTCCCGAGGCGGCGATCGTCAAACTGGACCCCGCCAGCGCCCGGACGAAGCGGACCATCGCGTTCACGATGATGGCCGTCCCCGGGCTCGGCACCGTCGCCGCCGCCTGGTGCCTGTGGCAGGGGGTCTACACCGCGACCGACCTGTGGCTGTTCGCCGCCATGTACTTCGTGCACATGGCCGGCATCACCATCGGTTTCCATCGCTACCTGGCGCACAAGTCGTTCAAGACGTCGCGGTTCTTCGAGGGCGTGCTGCTGATCGCCGGATCGATGGGCGGCCAGGGGCCGATCATGGACTGGGTCACCACGCACCGCCGCCACCACCGCTTCAGCGACCACGACGGCGACCCGCACTCGCCCAACCTGGCCGGCCCCGGGCTGCGCGGCAAGCTGCGCGGGCTGTGGTACGCGCACATGCCGTGGATGCTCAGCGACGAGAACTCCAGCTGGAGCTTCTGGGCGCCGGACATCCTGCGCGACCGGCGGCTGTTCTTCTACCACCGCACCTACCAGCTGTGGGTGGCGGCCGGGCTGGCGCTCCCGGCGCTGATCGGGTTCGCGGTCGAGGGCACCGCGACGGCCGCGCTCACCGGGTTCCTGTTCGGCGGGCTCGCCCGGATGTTCCTGGCCAACCAGGCCGCCTGGTGCGTCGGCTCGCTCAGCCACATGATCGGCGGACGGCCGTTCGACAACGGCGACCGCAGCGCCAACAACTGGCCGGTGGCGATCTTCACCTTCGGCGAGGGACTGCAGAACAACCACCACGCCTTCCCCGGCTCCTACAGGCACGCGGTGCGCCGCTGGGAGCCCGACCTGAGCGGCTGGCTGCTCACGGCGCTCGGCCGGGCGCGCGTGGTGTGGGACCTGCGCCAACCCGACGCCGCGACGATCGCCAAGCGGCGCGCCGCCGGCCGCGCCGCCCGGGCCGGCGGTACCGCCCGGACCCGTGCCGCATCGGCCGCCGCCGGCCCCGCCCGTACCGCCACGACCCGATCGAGCAGCGGAGTGTGACCACGATGTTCAAGCGCAAGAAGAGGACGCGGGAGTTCGAAGGGCCGCTGACCGCCGAGAACCTGCGGCGCTGGCTGACCGAGCACCTGGCCGACCGGGTGGGCATCCCGGTCGCCGAGGTCGACACCGGCCGCACCTTCGAGTCCTACGGCCTGGACTCGCGGGTGGCGGTGCAGGTCTCCGGTGCCCTCGAAAAGATCGTCGAGCGGCGGCTGTCGCCCGGCCTGCTGTACGAGCACCCCACCATCGACGCGCTGACCGCCCATCTGGCCGCCGAACTGCGGCTCGCCGACCGGGTCTGAGCACCCACCGGACCGTTCGAGGGACAGGTGACCATGGCCGCATCGTTCAGCTATCCGACCGCGCCGGGGGATCCCTTCGTGGAGTTCATGCGCCGGTCCGCGCAGATCAAGGACGAGAAACTGGCGGCGGCGATCCCGCGCGAGTACTTCGAGCCCCGGCCCTGGCGCGGGCTGCTGGGGTTCGCGGTGAGCTGGGCCCTCTACCTCGGCGCGATCGTCGCCATGGCGTTCTCGCCGCACTGGCTGCTGTGGATCCCGCTGCTGGTCGTGGCGGGTCTCGGCGGCTGGGGCCTGCACTGCATCGCCCATGACTGCGGGCACGGATCCTTCTCCCGGTCGCGCCGGTTCAACGTCGCGATCGGGCACATCGCGCTGCTGCCGCTGATCTATCCGTTCCACGCGTGGCGGCACGTCCACAACATGCACCACGCGCACACCAACAACCTGGAGCTGGACACCGACTGGAAGCCGCTGCCGGCGGCGATGTACGACCGGATGCCCTGGTGGGACAAGTTCGTCTACCACGCCACCCGCACCTGGGCGTTCTGGGGCGGGACGATCAACTACTGGCGGGTGTCGGGCTTCCGGCCGTCGTTCTTCCCCAAGCGGGAGATGCGCCGGGACGTGCGGCGCTCCATCTGGTTCGTGCTGGCG
Organism: Actinomadura rubrobrunea NBRC 15275; assembly: GCF_001552235.1. NCBI lineage: Bacteria > Bacillati > Actinomycetota > Actinomycetes > Streptosporangiales > Thermomonosporaceae > Actinomadura > Actinomadura viridilutea. The sequence continues at coordinate 29,294 of NZ_BCQU01000028.1, forward strand.
GCGAGCGCGCTGTACTTCCCGCCGCTGGTGTATTTCACCGGTGTCAAGGGGCTGCTGCTGTACTTCGTCGGGCCGTGGCTGGCCACGCACGCCTGGTTCAGCGCCACCACGCTGATGCACCACAGCGCCGCCGACGTCCCGTTCCTGACCTCTGAGCACTGGACCAAGAACGCGGGACGGCTGCTGCTGACCACCGACTACCGCTATCCGCGCTGGCTGCTGTTCCTGACGCACAACATCTCGGTGCACACCGCCCACCACGTCGCACCGCCGATCCCCTTCTACAACCTGCCCAAGGCGCAGGAGGCGCTCAAGCGCGCCTATCCCGGCATGGTCCGCGAGCGCGACCTGAAGCTGTCGCACCTGTGGACGATCATCCGGCGGCTGCACTTCTACGACACCGAGTCCGGGTTCTACACCGACTTCTCCCGGGGGCAGGTGCCGCCCACGGCCGACGGCGGACGCGAGCGCCGGGCGGAGCCGCTGCGGGCGGCGTCGTGACGGCGGTGCGGATCCCGCTGCCGGTGCGGCGGTTGGGCTACGCGGTGCTGGGCGCGCTCGCGCCCGGCGCCGCCGGGCGGCGGGCCACCGACGTGTTCAGCGACACCCGCGCGCTGGGCGTCCGCCCCGACGACGTGGTGCCGCTGGGCGCGCGGCGGTTCCCCGTGGACGGCGACCCCGACGTCCGCGGCGGCTACCTGTGGGGCGACACGGGCCCCGTCGTCCTGCTCGTCCACGGCTGGGGCATCGACAGCGGCAGCATGCACCCCCTGGTCGCGCCGCTGCGCGCGCTGGGCTACCGGGTCGCGGCGTTCGACGCGCCCGGGCACGGCGTGAACCCGGGGGCGCAGGCCACGATGACCCAGTTCACGCGGGCGACCGGGGCGGTGCTGGACGCGCTGGAGGACCACGGCGGCGTCCGGGCGGTGGTCGCGCACTCGCTCGGCGCGATCGCCGCCACCGGCGCGGTCGCCGAGCGCGGCGGGGCGGACGTGGCGTGCCTGGCCATGATCGCTCCGGCCTGCACGCTGACCGGGGTCCTGGAGCGCTGGTCGCGGTCGGAGCTGCGGCTGCGCCGGCCCCTGGTGGAGCGGATCTATGCCGAGCTGTGGAAGCGCAACGGCGTGCCGGTGGCGCACTGGGACGTCGTCGGGCTGGGCCGGGACCTGAGACTGCCGGTCCTGGCGATGCACGACCCGGACGACGACGTGGTGCCGTTCGCGGAGACGCAGCGGGTCGTGACCGGGCTGCGCGACGTCCGGCTGGAGCCGGTCGCCGGGACGGGCCACTACGGGATCCTCATGGCCCCCGCCGTCCGGGAGCTGGTCTGCGACTTCATCGTGCGCCACGCGGGCGCGGGAGAGGAGGCGATGACATGACGACACCGGGCGTCGCCGAAGGCGCCGTCAAGGGCAAGGCCTGGATGTGCCTGGTGTGCGGCTTCGTCTACTACGAGGACGAGGGCCTGCCCGAGGAGGGCATCCCGCCGGGCACCGCGTGGGACGACATCCCCGACGACTGGGTCTGCCCGGACTGCGGCGTGAGCAAGGACGACTTCGTGATGGCCCCCCTGTCCTGAGGAGCGAACATGACGACGACCACGACGTCGGCCGGGACGTCGGCCGGGACGCTGGCCGATCCGGTCGAGGTGATGCTGCGGCTGCTGACCCCCGAGGGCAAGCGCGACCCCTACCCGTTGTACGAGAAGATGCGCGCGCACGGCGCGGTGGTGAGCCTGGGCGGCGCGCACGTCGTCGTCACCGGCTACGCCGAATGCGCGCGGGCGCTGCGCGAGCCCGACCTGCTGTCCACCGACGCCGCCGTCCAGGACGCCAGGATGCCCGGGTGGCGCGACCACTCGTCGTGGCGGTGGCTCACCCGCAACATGCTGTTCTCCAACGACCCGAACCATGAGCGCTATCGCCGCTTCTTCGGCAGCGCTTTCTCCGCGCGCAGCGTGGCGGCATGGCAGCCGTTGGTGGAACGGGTCGCCGACGAGGTCGTCGAGCACGTCGCGGTGCTGGGCGCGGGCTGCGCGGTCGTGGACCTGGTGCCGGAGTTCTCCTACCGCTTCGCGATCTCGGTGATCGGCGAGCTGCTCGGCATCCCCCCGGAGGAGCGGGCCGGGATGCGCGGGATCATCGGCGACATCACCACCGCGCTCGACCCGATCGGCGACCTGTCCGAACTGGAGCGCGGCGACTCCGGCATGGACCGGCTGGCCGACTGGACCACCGAGCTGGTCCGGGCGCGGCGCGCCCGTCCCGGATCCGACCTGACCAGCGCGTTCATCAAGGCCAGCGACGACAGCGGGGAGCTGTCGGAGCAGGAGCTGATCGCCAACCTGATGCTGCTGATCGTGGCGGCGGCGGAGGCGCCGCAGGACCTGCTCAGCAACATGGTGCGGCTGGCCCTGGAGCACCCCGAGCACGCCGAGCGGCTGCGCGACGAGCCGGACTCGCCGTTCGCGGAAGGGTTCGTGGAGGAGACGCTGCGGTACGACCCCGCGGTGCAGGCGCTCAACCGGGTGGCGGCGCGGGACATGCGGTTCTTCGGCGAGCACATCGCCGGGGGGACGCCGGTGACGCTGCTCATCGCCGCGGGGAACCGCGACCCGCGCCGTTTCGACCGGCCGGACGTGTTCGACCCGACCCGGCCCGACAACCAGCCGCTCACGCTCAGCGGCGGGGCGCACTTCTGCCTGGGCGCGCCGCTGGCCCGGATGGAGGCGCGGACGGTGGTGCCGCGGCTGCTGCGCCGGTTCCCCCGCATGAGGCTCGCGGACCGTCCGACCTTCCGCGACCAGCTCGTGCAGCGGGGGCACGCGACCCTGCCGGTCGTCACGAAGTGAACGCCGGCGACCGCCGCGGACCGGAAGCGACGACCCAGCACGCGACGAGCACGCGACGAGCACGGAAGGGGACACGACGGCGATGAGCGCGACCGACGGCGCGGCCGACGGGCTGAGCGACCCGGAGCTGGCGGCCTCCCTGGGCGACTTCGAGAGCCGGCACGCCGAGGTGAACGGCGTCCGCCTCCACTACGTGGCCGGCGGCGCGGGCGAGCCGCTGGTGCTGGTGCCCGGCTGGCCGGAGACGTGGTGGGAGTACCGCAAGGTGATGCCCGCGCTCGCCGAGCGGTACCGGGTGATCGCGGTGGACCTGCGCGGCATGGGCGGGTCGTCCAAGCCGGCGGGCGGGTTCGACAAGAAGACCATGGCGGCCGACATCCGCGCCCTCGCCCGGCGGCTCGGCCACGAGCGGATCAACATCGCCGGGCACGGCATCGGCTCCATGGTGGCGTTCGCGCACGCGGCCAACCATCCGGAGGCGACCCGCCGGCTGGCGCTGCTCAACACCACGCACATCGACGAGAGCTACTACGACTTCCGGATCATGCCGCCGCCGGACGAGCCGCCGCCGCACCGCTGGTGGCTGGCGTTCAACATCGTCCCGGACTTCCCGGTGAAGCTGCTGGCCGGGCGGTACCGGCTGATGATCGACTACATGTTCGGGCTCAGCCTGACCGACCCGCGGGCCGTCACCGACCGGGACCGGGAGGTGTACGCGCGCGCCTACGACTCGCCCGAGGCGATCCGCGCGTGCCAGGGATGGTTCCAGGCGTACCAGAAGGACATCGCGGACTTCGCCTCCTACGGTCGGCTGACCGTTCCGGTGCTGGGGCTGGCGTACGGGCCGTTCTACGAGTACATGAGCAAGGTGCTGCCCCAGCAGGCGGAGGACGTGCGCGTGGTGGAGGTCGCGAACACGCGCAACTACCTGGTGGAGGAGCAGCCGCAGGCGGTCGTCGACGCCTTCGTGGACTTCTTCGGCTGAGACCTCGTCCACACGGGCCACCGGTTGTGCCGTGAAAAACACGGCTGCTACGTTCGGGACCGGGAGGGTTGGAAAAACAAACTCTCCCGGTCCCGAACGCGATCCGGAGGAACGCCCGTGAGCAGTCCGACCACCCGGCCCGCCGGCGCCGCGACGGCGGCGCCCAAAGCCCGGCTGGGCCCCGTCTTCGCCGTCGTCGCCGCCGGGGTGGCGATGTCCAACCTCGACATGTTCATCGTGAACGTGGCCCTGCCGCAGATCGGCGAGCAGTACGCCGGGGCGTCGCTGTCCGAGCTGTCCTGGGTGCTCAACGCCTACGCGGTGGTGTTCGCCGCGTTGATGGTCCCGGCCGGCGGGTTCGCCGACCGGACCGGGGCGCGCCGCGCCTATCTGCTCGGCCTGGCCGTGTTCACGGCGGCCTCGGTGGCCTGCGCCGTCGCGCCGGGCGTCTGGACTCTGGTGGCGGCGCGGGTCGTCCAGGCGGCCGGCGCGGCGACGCTCATCCCGTCCTCGCTGGGGCTGCTGCTGGCCGCGGCGCCGCCGGAGCGGCGGCTGGCCGCGGTGCGCGGCTGGACGGCGATCAGCGGTCTGGCCGCGGCGCTCGGGCCGGTCGCGGGCGGCCTGCTCGCCCAGTCCGACTGGCGCTGGGCCTTCCTGGTGAACGTGCCGATCGGCGTCGCCGCGCTGGCGGCGGGCCTGTCGCTGCTGCCGCGTCCGCCCGCCCGGACGGACCGGTCGCGGCCGGACCTGCTGGGCGCGGCGCTGCTCACGGCCGGCGTCGCCGCGATCGCCCTCGGCGTGGTCAAGAGCGAGGACTGGGGCTGGACGTCGCCGCGGGCGGCGGGCTCGATCGCGGTCGGCGCGGTGCTGCTCGCGCTGTTGGCGTGGCAGTCGGCGCGGCACCCGTCGCCGCTGGTCCCGCCCGCGCTGCTGCGGCTGCCCGCGTTCAGCCCCGCCACGGCGGCCAACATCCTGTTCGCGGTGGCGTTCGGCGCCATGCTGCTGTCGGCGGTGCTGTGGTGCCAGCAGGTGTGGCAGTGGTCGGCGCTGCGCACCGGGCTGGCGATCGCCCCCGGCCCGCTGATGGTGCCCGGGCTCGCGGTGGGCGCCGCGCCGCTGGCCCGCCGGCTGGGCGCGGGGCCGCTGTCGTTCCTCGGCTGCGCCGTGTTCGCGGCGGGCATCGGCTGGTGGATGTGGCGCATGGAGGACGGCTACGCCGCCGGCATGCTGCCCGGAATGCTGCTGACCGGCGTGGGCGTCGGACTGACCCTGCCCACGCTGATCGGAGCCGCCGTGTCGGCGGTGCCGCCGCAGAACTTCTCCACCGGGTCCGCGGTGGTCACCATGGCCCGCCAGGTCGGGACCGTGCTCGGCGTCGCGATGCTCGTGGCGGTGCTGGGCGCGCGCGACGACGTCCGGAGCGCGTTCGACGCCGGCTGGCTGGCCACCGTGATCGCCGCCGCGGCGGCCGCGTCGGCGTGCCTGGCGGTCCCGCGCGCCCGACGTTCCTGAAGCGACCGAGCGGCGCGGCGCCGCGCCCGCCCCGGCGCCGCGCCGTGTGACGGCGGCCACGCGGGGAGTGGGTTGTGTTTTCCAACTAACGTGCGGATAGTGGGAATCGAACGCAATTCGGTTCGTTGGAGTCCCGAGCCGTCACAAGGAGATCGAGATGCGGGACGCAGTGATCGTGGAGGCGGTGCGCACGCCGATCGGCAAGGGCAAGCCGGGCGGGCGGCTGCACTCCGAACACCCGGTGGACCTGCTGGCCAAGACCCTCAAGATTCTGGTGGAGCGGGCGGGCGTCGACCCGGCCGAGATCGACGACGTGGTGGGCGGCGTGGTCACCCAGGCGGGGGACCAGGCGCTCAACATCACCCGCTCGGCCGTGCTCGCCGCGGGGTTCCCCGAGAGCGTGCCGGCCACCACCGTGGACCGCCAGTGCGGCTCGTCGCAGCAGGCCGCGCACTTCGTCGCGCAGGGAGTGATCAGCGGCGCGTACGACATCGCGATCGCCTGCGGCGTCGAGTCGATGTCGCGCGTCCCGATGGGATCCAACGTGCTGCCCGGCAGCGACCCCTTCGGCACCCTTCTGCCCGAGCGCTACCCCGGCGGGCTGATCGGGCAGGGCATCGCCGCCGAACGGATCGCCGCCAAGTGGAAGCTGTCGCGCGAGGAGCTCGACGCCTTCGCCTACGAGTCGCACATGCGCGCGCACGCCGCCTGGGAGGGCGGCGAGTTCGACCGCGAGGTCGCCTGGACCGGGCAGCGGGACGAGACCATCCGCCCCACCACCTCCATGGAGGCGCTCGCCGGGCTCAAGCCCGCCTACTACGACCCCGTCTACGAGGAGCGGTTCCCCGAGATCGGGTGGCAGGTCACGGCGGGCAACACCTCCCCGATCAACGACGGCGCGGCCGCCCTGCTGATCATGAGCGGGGACGCCGCCGAGCGGCTCGGACTGCGGCCGCGCGCCCGGTTCCACAGCTTCGCGGTGGCCGGGGACGACCCGCTGATGATGCTCACCGCCGTCATCCCGGCGACCGAGAAGGTGCTCAAGCGCGCCGGGCTGACGCTGGACGACATCGACCTGTTCGAGGTCAACGAGGCGTTCTCCTCGGTCGTGCTGGCGTGGCGGCGCGAAACCGGCGTCGACCCGAAGAAGCTGAACGTGCGGGGCGGCGCGATCGCCATCGGCCACCCGCTGGGCGCCAGCGGCGCGCGCATCATGACCACCCTCCTGCACGCCCTGGAGGACCGCGGGGCCCGCTTCGGCCTGCAGACCATGTGCGAGGCCGGCGGCCTGGCCAACGCCACCATCATCGAGCGCCTCTGACCGCCGTCCGCCGCCGGGGGACCGGGCGATGGAGCCCGGGCCGACCCGGTCCCCTGTCCCGGCCGCGTCACGCGAGCGAGGGCGTCGGAAAAACCAACGGACGTATGCTGGGGGCATGCCGAAGAACGCCGACCCGCGCGAGTGCTCCATCGCCGACACCCTCCAGATCGTCGGCGAACGCTGGAGTCTGCTCGTCATCCGGGAGCTGATCTACGGCGTCCGCCGGTTCGACGGCATCGCCCGCAACACGGGCGCTCCGCGGGACATCCTCACGGCGCGGCTGCGCAAGCTCGAAGCCGCCGGCATCCTTCGGCGCGAGCTCTACAGCGAGCGTCCGGCCCGCTACGAATACCACCTCACCCAGGCGGGCTGGGAGCTGAGCGACGTGCTGGCCCTGCTGATGCGGTGGGGCGACCGGCACCTGCACCCCGACGACCCGCCCGTGCGGTGGATCCACACCTGCGGGGAGCATCTGCAGCCCGAGGTGGTCTGCGGCTCCTGCGGCCGTCCGGCGCGGGAGGGGGCGACCCCGACCGGCCGCGGCGCGCGCACCTGACCGTCCGCCCCGCCCGGCGGGCGGGGACGCGGACGCCGCGAGCGGTCATGCGCGCGGCATCGCCCGCGGGTCACACCGAAACGGCCGAGACGGCATCGAGCGACGGTTGCACGGTGACGTCGTCCGGCGACGCGTCGCGGCGCTGCCGGACGGTGAGCGCGGCCCAGACGGTCTTGCCGCCGAGAGGGTGAGGAGTCCATCCCCAGTCCTCGGAGAGGGACTGGACGATGAGCAGGCCGCGTCCGTGCTCGTCCAGGGCCCCGGGCGCACCGGGCACGGGCTCGACCGGGCTGCGATCCCAGACCCGCACCGTCACCCGGCGGTCCGCCTCCACGTGGACGGACAGCACGATCCTGCCGCCGACGCGGACGGCGTTGCCGATCAGCTCGGAGGCGACGAGCATCGCGTCGTCGGCCAGCTCCGCCGGCGCGTGCCGCTCCAGCAGCTCACCGACCAGCTTCCGCCCCTCGCGCACGGCCGCGGGACAGGCCGTCAGCGCCAGGGCGCACAGGCACCCCGCCTCGTCGCTCCCGCTCGTCATCGTCGTCGGCCCCGGTCGGTGGATGGTTCGCCTCGAAGGCGACTATGGAGCCCTTTGTGAGGGCCGTCACGGTTGTGTTCATTGTGTTTGCGGCGGACGTCAGCACTCGATCACGTTGACGGCGAGGCCGCCGCGCGAGGTCTCCTTGTACTTGTCGAGCATGTCGCGACCGGTGTCGCGCATGGTCGCGATGGCCTTGTCGAGGGAGACGAAGTGCCGGCCGTCGCCGCGCAGCGAGATGCGGGCGGCGCTGATGGCCTTGGTGGCGCCGACGGCGTTGCGCTCGATGCAGGGGATCTGGACGAGGCCGCCGATCGGGTCGCAGGTCAGGCCGAGGTTGTGCTCGATGCCGATCTCGGCGGCGTTCTCCACCTGCTCGGGGGTGCCGCCGAGGACCTCGGCCAGTCCGGCGGCGGCCATCGAGCACGCCGAGCCGACCTCCCCCTGGCAGCCCACCTCGGCGCCGGAGATGGAGGCGTTCTGCTTGAACAGGACGCCGATCGCGCCGGAGGTGAGCAGGAACCGCACCACGCCGGTGTCGTCGGCGCCCGGCACGAAGCGGTCGTAGTAGTGCAGCACGGCGGGGATGATGCCCGCGGCGCCGTTGGTGGGGGCGGTGACGATGCGCCCGCCGGCGGCGTTCTCCTCGTTCACCGCCAGGGCGAACAGCGTCACCCAGTCCATCGCGTGCAGCGGGTCGGCGGGCTTTTCGGCCAGCAGCTGCCGGTGCAGGTGCGGCGCGCGGCGGCGGACCTTCAGACCGCCCGGCAGGTTCCCCTCGCGCGTGCAGCCGCGTTCCACGCAGGCGCGCATGACCCCCCACAGGCGCAGCAGGCCCGCGCGGATCTCGTCCTCGGTGCGGCCGAACGCCTTCTCGTTCTCCATCATCAGGGCCGGAATGGACAGGCCCGTGTCGCGGCAGAGGGCGAGCAGCTCGGCGGCGGACGAGAACGGGTACGGCAGGGCGGTGTCGTCCCGCGTGATGCGGTCGGCGCCCGCCTCGTCCTCGTCGACGACGAAGCCCCCGCCCACCGAGTAGTAGACGCGGTCCCGCAGCTCGTTGCCGGAGTCGTCGAACGCGGTGAAGCGCATCCCGTTGGGGTGGCCGGGAAGCGTCCGCGTGCGCTCGAAGACCAGATGCTCGCCGACGACGAAGGGGACGTCGTGGGACCCGAACAGCCGCAGCGCGCCGTTCCGGCGGACCGCGGCCAGACGGGAGTCGACGGTGTCGACGTCCACGCGCTCGGGGGTGTCGCCTTCCAGCCCGAGGATGACGGCCTTGTCGCTGCCGTGCCCCTTGCCGGTCAGGCCGAGGGACCCGTACAGGACCGCCCGGACGGACGCCGTCTTCTCCAGCAGGCCGTCGCGGGCCAGGCCGCGGGCGAAGCGGTGCGCGGCGGCCATCGGCCCGCCGGTGTGCGAGCTCGACGGCCCGATTCCGATTTTGAAAAGGTCGAAGACGCTGATGGCCATCGCCGCTCCCTCCGTGACCGGAGGATCGCTCCGGTCACGGGAGGCTCTAGAGGGTGGGGTACAGGGGGTGCGCCTCGGCGAGGGCGCGCACCCGGGCCGACAGGTCCGCCCGGTCGTAGGACGGCTGCAGGGCCTGGGCGATGATGTCGGCCACCTCGGTGAAGTCCGCGGCGGTGAAGCCGCGGGTGGCCAGGGCGGGGGTGCCGATCCGCAGGCCGGAGGTGACCATCGGCGGGCGCGGGTCGTCGGGCACCGCGTTGCGGTTCACGGTGATCCCGATGTCGTGCAGCCGGTCCTCGGCGTCCCGGCCGGTCAGCTCGGACTCGACCAGGTCGACCAGGACGAGGTGGACGTCGGTGCCGCCGGTGAGCACCTTCACCCCGGCCTTGGCCGCGTCCTCGGCCATGAGCCGCTCCGCCAGGATGCGCGCGCCCTCCAGGGTGCGCGCCTGCCGCTCCCGGAACTCCTCCGACGCGGCGATCTTCAACGCGACCGCCTTGGCCGCGATCACGTGCTCCAGCGGGCCGCCCTGCATGCCCGGGAACACCGCCGAGTTGATCTTCTTGCCGTACTCCTCGCGGGCCAGGATGAGGCCGCCGCGGGGGCCGCCGAGGGTCTTGTGCGTGGTGGTGGTGACCACGTCGGCGTACGGCACGGGCGAGGGGTGCAGCCCGGCCGCGACCAGGCCCGCGAAGTGCGCCATGTCCACCATGAGCAGCGCCCCCACCGAGTCGGCGATCTCGCGGAACGCGGCGAAGTCCAGGTGCCGCGGGTACGCCGACCAGCCCGCCACGATCATCTTCGGGCGGTGCTCCTCGGCCAGCCGGGCGACCTCCTCCATGTCGACCCGGCCGTCCTCGCGCCGCACGTGGTAGGCGACGACGTTGAGCAGCTTGCCGGAGTAGTTCAGGCGCATGCCGTGGGTGAGGTGCCCGCCGTGCGCGAGGTCCAGCCCGAGGATCGTGTCCCCCGGCTGGAGCAGCGCGAAGTAGACCGCGGTGTTGGCCTGCGCGCCCGAATGCGGCTGGACGTTGGCGTGCTCGGCGCCGAACAGCTCCTTGGCCCGGTCGATGGCCAGCTGCTCGGTGACGTCGACGTGCTCGCAGCCGCCGTAGTAGCGCCGCCCCGGGTAGCCCTCGGCGTACTTGTTGGTCAGCACCGAGCCCTGCGCCTCCAGGACGGCGACCGGCGCGAAGTTCTCCGAGGCGATCATCTCCAGCGTGGTCTGCTGGCGGCGCAGCTCGGCGGAGACGGCCTCGGCGACCTGCGGGTCGACGGCCGCCAGGGACTCGTTGAGGGTCACGGTTCAGCTCTCCTCGATCAGCTTGCTGTAGGCGGTCGCGTCCAGCAGATCGCCGGGCTCCTCGCTGAGCCGCACCTTGAAGATCCAGCCCTCGCCGTACGGGTCGTCGTTGATCACCTTCGGCTCGTCGATCACCGCGGCGTTGACCGCGGTGATCTCGCCGCTGACCGGCGAGTAGATGTCGCTGACCGACTTGGTCGACTCGACCTCGCCGCACGGCTCCCCGGCCTCGACGGTGTCGCCCTCGCCGGCCTGCAGCTCGATGAAGACGATCTCGCCCAGGGCGTCGGCTGCGTGCGCGGTGATGCCGACGGTGACGATGCCGTCCTCGTTGTCGAGGCCGGACACCCACTCGTGCTCCTCGCTGTACCGCAGCTGTTCCGGAACGCTCACGTTCGTCTCTCCCAGGTGTTTCAGGAACGCTTGTAGAACGGCAGGGCGACGACGTCGACCGGCTCGCGCCGGCCGCGGACGTCCACGGCGAGCCCGCTCTCCGCGACGCCGCTGTCGACGTACGCCATGGCGATCGGCCTGCCCAGTGTGGGCGACGGAGCGCCGCTGGTCACGACGCCGCACGGCGTGCCGTCGGAGCCGACGACCGGATACCCCTTGCGGGGCGCCCGGCGGCCGTGCGCGACCAGTCCTACGAGCCTACGGCCTGGCGGGGTCTGGGCCTGTGCCGCCAGCGCCGCCTTGCCCACGAAATCGACTTTCTTGTCGAGCTTCACCACGCGGCCGAGCCCCGCCTCGTAGGGGGTGGTCTCGGTGGTGAGCTCGTTGCCGTACAGCGGCATGCCCGCCTCCAGGCGGAGGGTGTCGCGGGCCGACAGGCCGGCGGGCGTCACGCCCTCGACTCCGGCCAGCTCCTTCCACAGCGGCACCGCGTCGCCGACGGACACGAACAGCTCGAACCCGTCCTCGCCGGTGTAGCCCGTGCGGGCGATGAGCGCGTCCACCCCGGCGACCTCCCCCGCCATGACGGCGTAGTAACGCAGGTCGGGCAGGGGAGCCTCGGTGAACCGGGAGAGGATGTCCTGGGAGTCGGGGCCCTGCAGCGCGATGAGGGCGTAGGAGGCGGACCGGTCCTCCACGGCCGCCTCGAAACCGGCGGCGCGCTCGACCAGCTCGCCGTGGACCGTCGCGGCGTTGGCGGCGTTGGCGACCACCATGAACGTCTCCGCGGCCAGCCGGTAGACGATCAGGTCGTCCAGCACGCCGCCGTCGGGCGCGCAGATCATCGTGTACCGCGCCTTGCCGACGGCCATGGGGGACAGGTTGCCGACCAGCGCGTAGTCGAGCGCGGCGGCCGCGCCCGGCCCGGACACGAAGATCTCCCCCATGTGGGACAGGTCGAACAGGCCCGCCGCGGTGCGGACCGCGCGGTGCTCGGCGGTCTCGCTCTGGTAGCGCAGCGGCATCCGGTAGCCCGCGAAGTCGACGAGCGTGGCGCCGAGCTCGACGTGCACGTCGTACAGCGGTGTCTTCTTGGACATGGGTCGGCTCCTTCATCGCGGGGCGCGCGTCGGGACGCATCATCATCGTCCCACCGGCGCACCGGCGTGGTCGGTGCCTCCCCCTCTGTCATCGGCGCCTGAGAGCTTCACCCCTCGCGGGGTTTTCACCTTCGGCGGGGGACCTGGGAGCGTCCCCTCTTTCCAGAGGGCGCCTGGTCCGCGCGGTCCTGGGGCCTGAGAGGTTCCGGGGAGGGTTTGCTCCTTCGGCGGCCCCCGCCGGCTGCGAGGGCGCTCTCCCGCGCGGGATCAGCGGCGCAGGGTCAGAGTAGCAGCGGCCTCGCCTTTCGCGGAGACCCGAAGCGGTGCCGCAGGCCGCGGCCGCCTGGCGCCGGACGGCCGAGACGGCTCCGAGACGGCGCCGTCCAGCGTGGGAGCAGGGCCGGGGCAGTCGCCCGGCCTGTCGGCCGCCGGGTGCCCGCCGTGAAAGCGTGCGGGGCGGGCAGGAGGAGGCCGACCCTGCGGCGGCGGCCGCCTCGGGGCCGCGAGGCGAAGCAGTGCGCCCCCCGCATTCGCGCGGACGGAGCCACGGCGGCGCGCCGAACGCTTCGGTCGCGTCCCGCGTACGGCCTGAACGCAGGCTTCGACTTGCCGGGCGCCGCTGTCGGCGGCGGTTCGCGCCGCAATGAGGACGGGTTCGAAGGGAATTAGGGACTGGCTCAAGTGCATTTGTACGCGGTCGGATGCGTTGCCCATGACGTACCCTGAGCGGGTTGCTGGAGATCACGGAGGGATGCGACGGTGGACTGGCTGACGGGGGTGCTGATCCTCTTTCTGGGCCTGCTGGCGTCCATCGCGCTGCACGAGCTCGGGCACTTCTCCTTCGCCAAGCTCTTCGGCGTGCGCACCACCCAGTTCATGGTGGGCTTCGGGCCCACGCTGTGGTCGCGCACCAAGGGGGAGACCGAGTACGGCATCAAGTGGATCCCGCTCGGCGGCTACATCCGCATGATCGGCATGCTGCCGCCGCGCAAGGGCGACCGGCCCGGCCAGGTCCGCCGGATCAGCACCGGCCCGTGGCAGGGGCTCATCGAGTCGGCCCGGGGCGCGGCCCTGGAAGAGGTCCGGCCGGGCGACGAGGACCGCGTCTTCTACGCCAAGAAGTGGTGGCAGAAGCTCATCATCATGTTCGCCGGGCCGGCCATGAACCTGGTCCTCGCCGTGGTCTTCTTCGCCATCCTGCTCATGGGCATCGGCACGCCCACCCCGCAGCCGGTGATCGGCTCGGTGGCCAAGTGCGCCATCCCGGCCGGGCAGCAGGCCCAGGAGTGCCCGGCCGACTACACGCCCACACCCGCCGCGCAGGCCGGGCTGCGGGCCGGCGACCGGTTCGTCTCCTACGACGGCACGAAGATCTCCTCCTATGAGCAGCTGCAGAGGCTGATCCGGGACTCCGGCGGCCGCACCGTGCCCGTCGTCGTCGAACGCGACGGCCGCACGGTCTCCATGGACATCGCCGTCACCCGCAACCAGATGTACGACCTCGAGGACCCCGACAAGATCGTCAACGTCGGGTTCCTCGGCATCACCCCGCTGCAGGAGCGCGAGCGGCAGGGCCCGGTCGCCGTCGCCGAGTACATGGGCGAGCTGACCGCGCACACCGCCGGGGCGCTGCTGCGGCTGCCCGAGCGGATGGTCGGGGTGTGGAACGCGGCCTTCGGCGGCGAGGAGCGCGACCCCAACGGGCCGATCGGCGTGGTCGGCGTGAGCCGCCTGGGCGGGGAGATCGCCGCCTCGGAGAGCCCCGTGGTGGAGAAGCTGGCGATGTTCATCGCCCTGCTCGGCTCGGTGAACCTGGCGGTCGCGCTGTTCAACCTCATCCCGCTGCTTCCGCTGGACGGCGGGCACATGGCGGGGGCGCTGCTGGAGGCCCTCAAGAAGGGCGTGGCCCGGCTGCTCGGGCGGCCCGACCCCGGCTACGTGGACGTGGCCAAGGCGCTGCCGGTGACCTACGTGATGGCCGCCGTGCTGATCATCATGGGCGGTCTGCTGATCTACGCCGACCTGGTCAACCCGATCAGGTTCTCCGGCTGACCGGCCGCGCCGACCGGCGCGACGGCGGGGCAGGGCGGCCGGTCACAGGGGTCGGTCACAGGGGCCGGTCACAGGGGCATGGTCAGCTCGCCGGTCTTGTGGAAGGCGCGCAGCGCCTCCAGGTACGGCGTGATGTCCAGCCCCTGCTCGGCCAGCCACGCGTCCGACCCGTAGGTCCCGCGGTACCGCTCGGCGCCGTCGCAGATGAGCGTGACCACGCTGCCGCGCTCGCCCCGCGCCAGCATCTCGGCGATCAGCTCGACCGCGCCCCACATGTTGGTGCCGGTGGAGCCGCCGACGCCGCGGCCGGTGACCTCGGCGGTCCAGCGCATGGCGGCGATGGACGCCGCGTCCGGCACGTGGACCATCCGGTCGATCACCGTCGGCAGGAACGACGGCTCCACGCGGGGCCGTCCGATGCCCTCGATCCGCGACCCGGCCGCCGTGCGCGCGGGGTCCTCGTCGCGGAACGCCCCGAAGAAGGCCGACCCCTCCGGGTCCACGACGGCGACGCGGGTCTGGTAGCGGCGGTAGCGGACGTACCGGCCGATCGTCGCCGACGTGCCGCCGGTGCCCGCGCCCACCACGATCCACGTCGGCTCCGGGAAGCGCTCCAGCCGCATCTGCTCGAAGATCGACTCGGCGATGTTGTTGTTGCCGCGCCAGTCGGTGGCGCGCTCGGCGTATGCAGAGTAAGCAGTAGCCAAACCTCGCTACCTGGAAGGACAGGCCCATGACCGACCTGGTGTCCCTACTGCGTCGGCTCGGCGCGATCCTCTGTGACCGGTGCGGCAGGTGGACCTACCGCGACCCGTCCGCCCCGTGCCCGTTCTGCGTTTTGGAGGACGCGTGAGCCGCTGCGAGCCCGCGATCGTCTACGCCCGCAAGTCCCACACCCGCCAGGCCCGGCAGGGGCGGCGGGAGATCTCCATAGCCGATCAGCTCCGCGAACTCCGCGACGAGGCAGAAGCGTACGGCGTCGAGATCGCGGCGGAATTCACCGACAATGCGTCGGCCTGGACCCCAACCACTCGGGAGGGGTGGGATGCGGCATTGGCGGCCCTAGATGCCCCCGACGCGCCCCGCGTGCTGTACCTGCACGCGATCGACAGAATGTCACGGCAAGGCGGCTATACACCGTTCGCGGAGGAGCTGAAGCGGCGTATCGCGCGCGGCCAACTACGTGTCATCGGGCTTCTCGACGATTACGACTCCGCCCGGTACAGAGACCCTGAGACGGCCGCGAACGAGCTGGACAAACTGCTGATCGAGGCGCGCCGCTATTCGGATAAGCTCGCCAAGCGGATTCGAGCCGCTAAAACGCGTACCCGTCTGGCGGGCGGATTCGTCGGTAAAGCTCCGTACGGCATGAAGCTCGACGACACCGAAACACGCCGCCTGATGCGCGGGGACAACTGGGACGTCGTCGAGCGGGTTTTCACTGCGACGGTGGAGGGGCTGGGTGCGCGGCGTGTTGCGGCCGCGCTCAACGCTGAGGGGATCCCTGCGCCGCGCGGCGGGCAATGGACCTCCCGCACGATCGCAACAATTATCAACAACCCGGCCTACATGGGGCATCAAACCCGCCGGGAAGGGCCGCGCACGGTGTCCGTGTTGGACGACGCGGGAAGTCCCGTGCTGTGCGTGGCACCGGGCGAGCAACTCATCCCGGCCGAACTGTGGCACGCCGCGAACCGGGCCGCCCGGTCCCGCGCGTTCATCTCCACGGGAAAGGCCGCGCTTCTGACGGGCCGGTTGGTGTGCGATGGGTGCGGAGGGCCCATGAGCAGCGGCGGGACGGGCTACCGGTGCTCGCGGCACTCAAAGGGCCGCCCGTGTCCCGCCCCGGCTACGGCCCAAATGAACGCGCTCGACGAGTACGTTTTGTGGCGTGCTTCGAATGCGGTCGCGGCGTTGGACCCAGATGACCCGGAGGATCGGGATCATTTGGCGACTCTCGCGAGCGTGTGGGCCGCGACCATGCGCCCACCCGAAGACACTGCCGCGATCACAAACGCAGAAATGGCCGTGCGCGACGCCGAGAAGGTGCTCAAGCGCGTGCAGCGAAATGCACGGTGGGGCGTTTACGACGACGACGAACCGGGCCTGGAACGCGATTTGAAGGCCGCTCGGGAGACGCTCGCGGCCGCACGTGCCCGGCTGGACGAGCTCACCGGGAGCACAACCCTCGTACTCCCCGAATGGGCCGGGTGGTGGAGCGGGCCGGAAGTTCTAGCCGCGTGGCGGGACCAGACACCCGAAATGCTGAAGAAGATCTTGGCGACGGTGGTCGCGGAGGTTCGCGTCATAAAGGCCGGACGCGGCGCGAACCGACTAGACACCCGGCGCGTATACGTGCGGTTCGTGTGGGAACCCGCGTAGAACGCGCTCAGAAGTCCGCAGGCGGCACACGAAAAGCCCCGGGATACCCGCGTAGGGTCCCGGGGCTTTCGTCGTTTCTGGGGCGTCTCAGCGCGTCTCGGGGCCTGCCGCGAACCGCGTGAGCCGCTCCGCCTCCAGCACGGCCGCCGCCCCCGGCTCCAGAAGCGACATGTCCTGCCGGATCGTGGCCAGCGCGGTCAACTCCACCGCGTTCGCTTCGGCCTCCGAGATCAGGCCACGGTGAACCAGATCAGCCGCCCAGTCGGTGATCTGGAAGAACAGCGAATCGATGATCTCAGCGTCGGTCATCGGGGTGGCGTCCATGACGGTCTCCAATCCGGTCGACTGCGTTTCACGGCGGAACAGTAACCGACCTTCCCACGAAACGCAATTTCTGTGCAGCGCTGCACAAGAATGGGAACGCGCAAATGATTTGCGAACTCACACCACCCCCTCCGCTAAACGTTTGGCGGACCCGCCCCGGGTAACCAGGGGCTCCCGCCCGCGTGCCGCGTGGGGGCGGAGGCACGCGGACCGGTTCGCGGGCATGCCGGGAACGGCCCCAGAGCCGCCCCAGAGCCGCCCTAGCCGCCCTGCCCGTGCTCTGTCCCCCTGCGACCCCGGAAGGCCGCGCACGGGGCCGCTGAAGGGCGCGGGAGGGGCGCGGGAGGGCACGAGCGGTCGCGGCCGGTTCGCGGGAGGTCCGGCGGCTTCCCCGCGTCCCAACCCCCTACCCCCGGTGATCGTCACGCTCCGCACTGGCCGGCGAAGGGTTTGCGCAGGTCAAGCGGGGTGCCCCGGATCCGGAGACAGTCACGGTGCGTGGTCGCGGGGCTGGCAGGCGTCCCGGTCCCCGTACCGCTGCCGCCCCCGGCCGGTTCGCGGAGAAGGGCCGCCGGGCGGGGTGCGAGAATCGCACCCGGGGTGCAAAAATTCACCTGGTTCCCAAACCTCTTCTAATTAGATACGAAGGTTTCGGGATCGGGTGTTGAATTTGCACCCTGGGTGCGCAAACTGCACCCCGGCCAGTGGCCTTCAAGGTGCGGCCGGGCCGGGCCGCGTCAGGCGCGGGCGGCGCAGGGGACGCGGGGAAGCCGGACCGCCCCCGCCGCTCCGGCCTAGGGGTGACGAAGGTGACGTGATGACGTCGACCCGAGGTTCACTCTTGTTTCTTTATAGTGAACCTCAGATTCTCGTCACCTCGTCACCTCGTCACCTTCGCAGGTCAGCCGGACCTCGGAGCGGCGGAGCGGTGACGGAGGGGCCCGGGGTCTTCCCGCGTCCGGCCGCTCCACTCCCGTATGTCCCCGATAAAAGGGGGTGGTGTCAGGGTCGGTTTGGTTTAAGTGCTTATGTATAGGGATTAGATTTAAAGTTACCCTGACACCATCTTCTTAATCGGGGACATCCTGAGAGTGCCCAGCTCGGAGCGGCGGAGCGGTGACGGAGCGGCCCGGCGGACCATCCCGCGCCCCGCCAGGGGGTGACGAGGGTGACGTGATGACGTCGACCCGAGGTTCACTCTTGTTTCTTTATAGTGAACTTCAGATTCTCGTCACCTCGTCACCTCCGTCACCTTCGCAGGTCAGCCCTACTGTGACCAAGCCTCACGGGTGACGAGACGGCAGAGGGGGCGGGGGCGGCCGGATCCCCGCGAAACTTGTGCTGACACCCGGCCGATCGGGAGCCGTAACTATAGTGAGGGTTTCCGATGTGTCTTCGGGGGCGAGCCCCCGGGCGATCGGGAGCCGGGAACATGGGCGGTTCGCGCGGACGAATTCGGCGGGCCGCGCCAACGTGGTGACAGGGTGTCTTCTCTTTCCTGCGGGCGGTTCCCAAGGTGGCGTGTCCACCTGCGCGTCACCGCATGTTGGGGTGTGGCGCAGTGTGGATCAGGCGCGCCACGGGACGCCACACCCCCGCCCATCTTCAGACTTCCCCTCCGCAAGCGGTGATGGCCCACCGCAGCGGATGGTGTGCGACTAGCCGCGAGTCCTAAAGCGGTGTTTTTACCCCCGTCCCCGGGGGTCGTCTTCCATGGGGCCATACATGGAGGGCGGCGGCCGGGGGCGGGGGTTTTTTGTGTTCAAGGGGGTCCAGGGGGGACCTGTTGGGCGTTCGCCGCGCGGCGTGCGTGGCGGAAGTCCGACCGCCGACCCGAAACGGGCGCGGCTCCCCACCACCACCGCGAATTCGGGTTCACACCCGGCTAACCGGCCGGGTGAGAACCGCACCCGCCCCGGCCTACGGCGGAACGCTACAGGCCGGACGGCGGGTTTCTATTGAGCGCCGAAACGGCAGGCTCACCACTCACCCGAAACGGGGGAACTTGCCCATGGTCGATACGTGATGTGAAAGGTGAGTGGCCATTATGGCGAACTCGATTGCAACTGCCACGGCTATTGCCGATCTCGCTGTGCCGCTACTGTCCCGCACGGTGGTGCTCGCGCCCACCGTTCTTCGAGTGGCCCAGCGGAATTACTCCGGAACCGGCGGGACGGTGTCGGTTCGGATCCGAAACACCCGCACCGCGAATGTCCAGGCCACGCCGGGGGCGGCACTGACGGCGGTCGACGTGGCTGAAACGCTGGTTGACGTGGTGGTGAACCACGTGTATGACCTGGCCAACCTAACCGAGCATGATCTTACGCTCGGTTTGGCGGACTTCGGTGCACAGATCTTGGAACCGCAGGTGGACAGCGTGGCTGCGCGGATGGATCAGTACGTCGCGGACGCGATGAATGACCTGGCGGCTGATGTGACGCTGACCGCTCCGGACGCGGACGCCTGGCTTAGCGCCATCCTGGACGCGGGCATGACCCTGGACATCCAAAATGTGCCCGAGGGCGGCCGGTTCGTCGCTGTGTCGCCTCAGGTGGCGCGGGCGCTGATCGGGCACCCGGCGGTTCTGGATGCGTCTGCCAGTGGTTCACCGAGCGCTTTCCGATCTGCGGTAATTGGCCAGCTTGCCGGGTTCACGCTCGTGAAGGCGAACCAGCTTGCCGCCGATTCCATGGTCGCGTACCACCAGTCCGCGTTTGCCATGGCGAGTTTTGCTCCGCTTCCCGCGAGCGGCGCGGACTCGGCCGTGGTTACGCGGGATGGGTACGCGCTTCGCGTGGTCCGGCAGTACAACCCATCCACCGCCACTGAGCAGAGCCTCGTCTCTGTGTTCGCTGGTGCGTCACTGCTGGACGGGAACCGTGTTGTGCGGGTCGTGAAGTCGGCCTGACGGCTGACCCAGGGTAGGACATAGGCCAACCGCTCATGGGCGCTCGCCGCTCGTGAGCGGTTGTGCTTTATCAGCCTGGGAAGGGAACCATGCATATCTTGGATGAGCGCCTAGAGGCGGCGGAATGGACCCCCGCACACACCGCGATATCCGGGGGCAAGACCGGCCTACACGCATATTGGAGGGTACAGGTGGTGGCAGTGGAAGACGCGGAAGGCCGCCCTTCCGGCGTCCACGAGTTCCGGGTACCGCGTGTATCGTCTGTCGCGAATCTGGCGGCGGCCTGATGCTTGGGCCGGACTTGCGATCCCGCCGCGTTCCTTCGGCGGTCCTTCGTGAAGACTTCGCGGCCGAGCGGGCGGAACAACTCGTGCCGACCCTCCGCGCGTATCGCGACTGGAGGGGGTGGTGCCTGTTGGTGGATGGGATTCCGTTCCGTTCCCGGAACGCGTTCGTGTTCGACATGGACCATCAGACGCGGGAATCTGTGACGGACTACAGCCCGTGGGAGTGGGGGGTATGAACATTTCGGTACCTGTCTTCATGACAATGCACGTCGTCGGGTTGGTTCTGACGGCGGTCTGGGCGTTTTGACGAGATAAACCGACCGGCCGCGAATAGGACGCGGCGGAGGATCTACGGGATGGGGTTCTAATGGCGGACGACAACGACGACAACAACCGCGTACCTGACTTGGGCAATCTGCACACCGGTAATGATCCGGTGCCCGTCATGGGGTACGACGAGATGTTGGAGCAGATTGTCAACCGGATCACCCGCCGCAAGTACGCGGGCCCAGGGGAATACGAGGGGACTGCCTTCGATTGAGCTAGTCCCCCGTGGTTGAACACCCCCCAGCCTCACCAGAAGCGCTGAGAGCGTCTCTGAGCCTTGTAAGGGCTGCACTAAGGTTTGGGTGCTGGTGGCACGCGAACGGCCGTCAGCGTGGCGCTGAGGGCCGTACAGGGGCGGGTGTGGGTGCGGCCGGTTGGTTGCCCATCCCGCCCCGGCCGGGCTGTGTGCCGCGAGATGCCGAGCGTGGGCAACGCGCGTGAACTGCAAGAACATGCGTGTTGTGACGACGCGGTGACAGGGGGTGGGGGGGACTCCCCTCAAAGGGTTTCCTGAACGGCGGGGGTTAGCAGGAGCGGTCGGATGCGACGTATCTAGTCCCTGATTTGGAATCCGCGCCGGTGAGCACGTTCTCGACCGAGAATTGTGATCTTGTGCATTTCGGAAGGAGGTGACCATGGCAACGGAAGACGACCGGAAGCCGGTTCCGGCACTTGAAAAACTTGGCCCACGCGGTACAAAGCTATGGAACGACATCACAGAAGAATTCGACCTCCGACCTGACGAGCTCCAGGTCCTCTCCGCCGCGTGCCGGACGCTCGACTTGATCGCAGCAATGGAGGCGGAACTGGAGGGCCAGCCACTTACGGTTCTTGGCTCCCAGCGTCAGCCGGTCCAACACCCGCTTCTAGTGGAACTCCGCCTGTACCGGACCGCCCTAACGACGTACCTCCGCACCCTTCGCATCCCGGACGATGACGCGGAAGCCGAGGTGACGCGGCTGGAAGAGGCGAAGAAGTACCGCAAGCTGACGCGAAGCGAAGCCGGGCGGGTTGCCGCACATGCCCGCTGGGGAACCCGATGAGGCGGAAACGGTCGGTGCGGGTGGACGTGACACCGTCACCGCCGCGTAATCTGGTGGAGTTTCCGTTGTCGCCTGACGCGTCAATCACTCCGGGGACTGTCGACACATGGCGCGACTGGTTTCGTGCGCGTGACAAGTTCGCGGCGGCGTACGGCTACGAGTTTCCGGACGAGGACGACGCGGACGTGATACGGGTTTGCATGTCGCTTGTCACTACTGGCGACGGATACTCGTGGTTCCCGAACTACGCCCCCGCGATAAAACGTTTGCGCATGTGAGAGTTGTTGTCTGAGTGCGTGTTCAGATGTGTTGACGTTGACGCCCCCGCGTGACATCCGGCCGCGTGGTGTTGACGTCGGCGGCGGGGGCGGGTTGACGCGTGTAACCGCTATTGCCGCGTGTGTCGTCCCCGTTGACGTTTGAAATGTCACACTGTCGCCTCCGCCGTCGCCGGGTGTCCAGTCTGCGGCCGCGAGTGGAAACCGGGGCGGTCGGGGGCGGGTTTACATGTTGACACTAGAAAGGGATCGCATTGTTTACGCTGCCGGAGCGGTTTACGAGCAAGGTTGTCATCGACCCGGAGACCGGTTGCCACGTGTGGACGGCCTCGAAGACGCGGGACGGGTACGGCAAGTTCTGGTTCGACGGCCGTCATCAGTACGCCCACCGGGTCGCCTACGCCGCTACGCACGGCGAAATTCCGGCGGGGATGGAAGTGGACCATATGTGCGGCCGCCGCGACTGTGTTCGACCGGATCACCTCCAAGTGGTGACTCACGTGGAGAACAGCCGCTTCCAGGTGACGCGGGACGGGACGCACCCCATGGCGAACCGCACGCATTGCCCGCGTGGCCACGCCCTAACGCCGGAGAACAACCGGCCCGACCGCGCGGCGCGCGGGTGGCGAAAGTGTCTCGCCTG
The DNA here is from genome assembly GCF_001552235.1 of Actinomadura rubrobrunea NBRC 15275. Taxonomy (NCBI): domain Bacteria; kingdom Bacillati; phylum Actinomycetota; class Actinomycetes; order Streptosporangiales; family Thermomonosporaceae; genus Actinomadura; species Actinomadura viridilutea. The sequence goes on from NZ_BCQU01000028.1 coordinate 51,573, forward strand.
CAACCGAGCCCGTACCGCGCTCCGGAACGCGCTCGCGTCCGCTCTGGGCAAGTCGTGGGGTATCCCGGTGCGTGAGGCCAAGAAGGACCCGCGCGTGAAGGCGATCGCCTCTGAGGCTTGGAACTGGCGGCCCGCGTCCGACGCGGAGGCGGATGAGATGGCGGACGTGTTGGACGCGGTGGAGCGGATCGAGTCCGGCCGACGGCTCACGAAGAAGCAGAAGATCGCGGCGGTTTATCGGCCGCCGTCGAAGTGAGACATGCCCCCGTGCCCTTGATGGGTGCGGGGGCTTTTCTTGTGTGCGCGGTTTGTTCAGCGCTGATCAGTCCCGGGCGCGGGGGAAGGTGCCGCGTCCGCGAACTCCGTAGATCAAACCCTCTTCTTTCAACAAGTCCAGGGCGGCTACAGCTGTCCCTCGGGTCACTCCGAACTCTTCCGCGATGGCCCGCGCCGACGGCATGCGCTTGTCCGCCGGGTACGTCCCGTCCGCGATGCGGGCGCGGAGGATCGCGGCGATCTGCTGAAACAGCGGCGTGGGGCCGTCCAGGTCGAGCACGTCTACAACGCTAGTGACCTGCGGATATAGCTGGACAACCCTGGATATCTCTGTACTGCGCTGGACTGGGCTGGACAACTTTGGGACGCTGGGGGTGTACATGAAGGCGGCCCGCCCCGATGCTCACGACACCGAGGCGGGCCTTGAGCCGACCTGCCGAGGAGGTCAGCCCATGGAAATGAAGCGTACCGGTCCCGCGACTGACGCCCCGTCGCGGAGGTGGGATGGCCCAGAGTACGACCCGCACGGCAACTTCTGGGTTGCGCGGCTGAAGCACCCGCCTACCCCGTCGGAGCTGGCGGCCGGTGTCGAACCGCACGCGTTCGGCCCGGACCGCGACGCGTGCATCCGCGAAACACAGAGGCTCGACACGCTGTGGGCGTGGCTGCCGATGCGGGCGGGCAACGTGGCGGCTGTGGAGCGGCGGCGCGCGTACCTGCGCGGGGAGGGAGACCGGGCATGGTGACTCTCGCGCTGGCGCTGGTCGCGGTGATCGGGTTCGGGTTGTTGACGGGTGGGGCCGCGTTGGCGCTGGCCACCCGCCGTCCCCGGTACGTCGGCCGCCACCGCGCGCCGTTCTGACCTGAGACCCCCGCGAGCACTAGCAAGGGCGCGGCACGCTCGCGGGAGCTGGCCCCCGGTCGCCAGCTCGGCGGCCGGGGGTCTTCGCATGTCTGGACGTTGTTTCCGCACGTCACGGACATGATGCGCTACCATGAACTCGGCATAGGTGAACTGGTCCATGAAGTGCCCGCCGCACTCCTGCGCCAGCCGCCGGGACTCGTCGTAGATCGCCCTCGGATCGTCCACCAGATGGCAGCGGCCGCCGTGGAACTCGATCAGCTCGATCTTCTCCCGGCTGGTCGTCGCGGGCATCACCGCGACGAACGGCAGGCCGAGCAGCCGCGCGAAGTACGCCTCGCTCACCGCCGTGGACCCGCTGGACGCCTCGATGATCGTCGTGCCCTCGCGGATCCACCCGTTGGCCAGCGCGTAGAGGAACAGCGAACGGGCCAGCCGGTGCTTGAGCGAGCCGGTCGGATGCACCGACTCGTCCTTGAGGTACAGGTCGACGCCCCACTCGGGCGGCAGCGGGAACGCGTGCAGGTGCGTGTCCGCGCTGCGCCCGGCGTCCGCCTCCACCTTCCTGATCGCCTCGGCGATCCACGCCCGCGACCGCGGGTCGCACCGGTCCACGACACGGCTCATGCGACGCCCTCCCTCGGATGCTCACCGCGCACCATATCCCCGCACGTCGCGGGGAGGGTAAGGGATGCGGAGGCGAGAGGGCGCGGCGGGGGAGCGCCGGGAGCGACGGGGGAGCCATGGCCGAGATCTTCCGGGAGCGGATCGTCGACACCGGGCGGGTGCCGCTGTTCGCGTTCTTCACCGCCTTCATCGTCGTGTTCCTGCTGACGCGGGTGATCGTCCGGCTGATCCGGGCGCGTCCGCGCGGGCCGCTGCGCAACGTCGAGCCCGGCGGCCTGCACATCCACCACATGGTGTTCGGGGTGGTGCTCATGCTGGTCGGCGGGGTCGCCGGGATCGCCCTGCCGGACGCCCGCGGCTGGGCGCCCGTCGCGGCCGCGGCGGTGTTCGGGGCGGGCGCGGCCCTGACGCTGGACGAGTTCGCGCTGATCCTGCATCTCAGCGACGTGTACTGGACCGAGCAGGGCCGCCAGTCGGTGGACGCGGTGCTCGTCGCCGTCGCGATGACCGGGCTGCTGCTGCTCGGCCTGCACCCGGTCGGCGCCGAGGGGCTCGGCGGGGACGCCGCGGTGAGCCGGTCCGCCCTCGTCGCCGGCTACGCGGCCTCGCTGGCGTTCGACCTGCTGCTCGCCGTGATCACCCTGCTCAAGGGCAAGGTGTGGACCGGGCTGATCGGCCTGTTCCTGCCCGTGCTGCTGGTCGTCGGCGCGCTCCGGGTGGCGCGGCCGGGCTCGCCGTGGGCGCGCCGTCGGTACGCTCCCGGCTCGCGCCGATACCTGCGGGCGGTGCGCCGCGAGGAGCGCCTGCGGCGTCCGCTCGTCCGCGCCAAGATCCGCATGGAGGAGCTCATCGCCGGGCGTCCCGGCGCGCCGCGGTGACCCGCGCCTCAGTCCAGCACGGGCGCGACGGCGCGGACCGTGTCGATCGTGTCGGCCTCGGCGGCGGACTTGTCCGGGCGGTAGCGCAGGACGCGGGCGAAGCGCAGCGCGATGCCGCCGGGGTAGCGGGGGCTGCGCTGCACCCCGTCGAAGGCGATCTCCACCACGAGTTCGGGCCGCACGTGCACCGTCCAGGCGTCCTCGCGCGCGGCCAGCGCCCGCAGCCGCTCGGTCTGCCAGGCCAGCAGCTCGTCGGTCAGGCCCTTGAACGTCTTGCCGAGCATCACGAACCCGCCGGTGGCCGGGTCGCGGGCGCCCAGGTGGAGGTTGGACAGGTAGCCGCGGCGGCGGCCGTGCCCCCACTCCGCCGCGAGCACCACCAGGTCGAGGGTGTGCCGCGGCTTCACCTTGATCCAACCGGCGCCGCGGCGGCCCGCGGTGTAGGGCGAGGCGAGCGATTTCACCAGCACGCCCTCGTGGCCGTGCGCCACCGCCTCGTCGAACATCCGCTCGGCCTCGCCGGGGTCGGCGGTGACCAGCCGCGGCATGCGCAGCCGCTCGGGCACCACCCGGGCCAGCGCCGCGCCGCGCTCGGCGCCCGGCGCGTCCAGCAGGTCCGCGCCGTCCAGGTGCAGCACGTCGAACAGGAACGCCGACAGCGGCACCTGCCCGGCGGTCCCGCGGGCGCGGGTGGCGGTGCGCGCGGCGGTCACCTGGAAGGGGTGGGGCCGCCCGTCCGGCCGCAGCGCGATCAGCTCCCCGTCGAACACCGCGTCCCGCACCGGCAGCTCGCGCATCGCCGCCACGACCTCCGGCAGCCGCTCGGTGATCTCGTCCAGCGTCCGCGTGAAGATCCGCACCTCGGCGGCGGGACCGTCGCCGCGGCGGATGTGGATCTGGGCGCGGATGCCGTCCAGCTTCCACTCGACGGCCGCCTCCGCGGGATCCGGCGCGCCGGAGGAGGCGGGGCGCCGTCGCCCCGCGGACAGCTTCGCGAACGCGTCGTCCAGGGTGGGGGCGGACGCGGCCAGCATGGGGCGGATCGGGCGGCCGACCTCGAGGCCGAAGGAGCGCAGGCCGGGGACGCCGTCGGCGAGGGCCGCGGCGGCGACCGGGCCGAGCGCGCCCCGCAGCATGGCCGCGCGGCGCACCTCGGCGGCGGGCACCTCGGCGGCCGCGGCGACCGCCTCGGCCATCACGCCGTCCAGGGCGCCCTGGCGCAGCTCGTCGGACAGCAGGCGGACGAGGAAGCCCTGCTCGGCGCGGGTGGCGCGGGCCATCAGCGCGCCCAGCAGCAGCCGCCGCCGGGCCACCGAGCCCTTGCCGGACACGGCGCCGATCTCGGTGAACGCCGCGTCCACCTCGGGCACCGTCAGCGTCGGCGCGGCGGCGGGCTCGGGCGGGTCGCGCAGCGCGCCGTACCCGACGCCGATCTGGCGCTGCGGCAGCTCCCCGGACAGGTAGGCCACGACGAGGGGCGCCTCCCGCGGGCCGGCCGCGCGCAGGCACTCGGCGAGCGCCGCGACCTTGGCCTTGCGCGCCGAGGTCGCGGCCACCGCCGCCGAGGTGCGGGCGATCTGTTCCAGCAGCACAGGCTCAGGTCCATCCCCGCGTGCGCGGAGCCGACACCCGCCGGCCGAGGAGTCCGCGACGGTGGAGCACGGACCCATTGTGACCTCGGGGTCTGACAAAACGCCCTCGCGGGGACCCTGGTCAGCACCTCGTCGGGCTGACTACCTTGCCAGGCGTAAGGGGTGGTGCAAGCCCGGACCGCGCGGCGCGGGGGCGCGCCGCGGTCGGCCGGGAGTGAGGAGCGGGAGAGTGGGCCTTCCGCGTCCGCCGGAGCGGTTCGAGCGGGTCTACTCGGCCCCCGAGCCCCCGTCGCGGGGGCGGCGTCCGCGCGTGCTGGCGGCGGTGGTCGCGCTGGCGGCGTTCGCGCTGGCCGCCGCGGCGGTGTTCGTGCTGGTGCCCGGAGACGGCGAGGACCGGCGCCCCGCGGCCGGGGCGTCGCCGTCCGGTAGGGCGGCCGCCGATCCGGACGGCTCGGCCGCGCCGGGCGCGTCCACGCCCGCGCCGTCGCCGTCGCGGCCTTCCGCTCCGGCGCCGCCGTCATCGGGCGGGCCCCAGCCGATCACCTCGCTGCCGGGGCCGTGCGATACCGTGCCGCGGGCGACCGTCGAGCGGCTGGTGCCGGACGCCGAGCGGCGGCAGAGCTCCAACAGCACGCTCACCACCTGCACGTACTCGTCCACGGGAAGGGACTTCCGCTGGCTGCGGGTCGAGGCTCGCCTGTACGCGCCGGGCGACACGGCCACGCCCGTCGAGGACGCCCGGCGCTACTTCGGCGCGCAGTGGACGCAGGCCCACGAGCCGACGCTGGAGCGCACGGTCACGCTGGAGCGCGAACGGGGGCTGGGCGACGAGGCGTTCCGCTGGTTCAAGATCGACAAGGGGCAGCCCACGGTGGTGGGTCAGGTGACCATGCGCATCCGCAACGTGGTGGTGACCGTGGCCTACAGCGAGCAGGCGCGCGGCGCCGACGCGGCCCGGGCGCGCGAGAGGGCCTGCCTCGCCAACGCCGACGCGGTCGCGCGAGAAGTGCGGAGCCGCTTGCGTTGACGCTTTTTCTGACCTCAATCGGCCGATCATGGCATATTCCTTGTCAAGGGAAACTAGGGTGTTTTCGTAAAGGTGGGCAAAGTCACCGGTCGGGGTCCGTGTCATGGCGGGCCTTCGGTGCGCCGAACACCTGGTGAGGAGGAGATCGGCGTCGTGAGCGCGCATCGGACGGGAGTGTCCTGGGTGAGGTAACCGCAGGTGAACGACGACGACCCCGAGGCCGCGGAATGGTCCGTCCATTCCGCGGCCTTCTCCTGTCAGGGCGCGGACCATTGCGTCCGACGGCCCGTGCGCGTCCGGCTCCGGTCCGTACCCAAAAACGGTTTTTGATCTCTTTGCGGCGCATTCGTCAATCGTCATCGTGACGAATTCATCCGGCGACAGGAATGGAGTGAATGTGGAACCGGTTGTCGTGTGGTGGGCCGAGCCCGGGTGGGCGGGCGCCGAGCACGAGGCGCTGTTCGACCCCGTGGAGCGGGCCCGGCACGGGCGCTACCTGCGGGACGCGGACCGGAACCGGTTCACGCTCGGCGTGGCCGTGACCAGGCTCGCGGTGGGCGCGCTGCGCGGACTGCCGCCGGAGCGGGTGCCGATCTCCCGGGTCTGCGCGGACTGCGGCCAGCCGCACGGGCGTCCGGTGATCGAGGGCGGCCCGCACGTGTCGGTGTCGCACTCCGGGGACCGGGTCGCGGTGGCGCTGTCCCCGCACGGGCCGCTCGGCGTCGACGTGGAGGCCGCCGACCGCGCACTGGGCGCCGACATCGTCGGGCACGTGCTGGGGCCCGCGGAGATCGAGGCGTCCGCCGGGGGCCCGCGGATGGGGCGGGACGAGCTGCTGGCGTACTGGACGCGCAAGGAGGCCGTGCTCAAGGCCACCGGCGACGGGCTGCGCGTGCCGCTGACCGACGTCACCGTGTCGCCGGCCGCCGAGGAGCCCCGCCTGGTGGCGTGGGCGGGCCGCCCCGACCTGCCCGGCCGGATGGCCATGCGCACCCTCGACCCCGGCGAGGGGTACGCGGCGGCGCTGGCCCTGCTCGACCATCCCCCGGGCGTCCCGGTCGTCGAACGCTCGGCCGCCGACCTGCTCAAGACCGCCCCGCGGCCCTGAGCCGCCGACCCGCGCGGGACGGGCCGCCCGGCGGCGTCGGCGCGCTCAGGCGAGCGGGTTCGGGACGCGGGCCAGCAGGCGCATGGCGCCGGGCGACAGGCGCGACAGCGCCCGCACCAGGTGGCTCTCGGCGCCCACCGGCACCAGCGGCTTGTTCTTGGCGATCGCCGCGACGATGCGTTCGGCCACCTTCTCCGGCGGATAGTTGCGCATCCGCAGCATCTTCTGCGCGCGTTCGCGCGCCCGGCGCCGCCCCGCCTCGTCCAGCCCCACGAACGTGGCCGCCTGGGCGATGCCGGTGGTGGTGAAACCGGGGCACACGGCGGTGACCCCGATCCGCAGACCGGCCAGCTCGGCGCGCAGCGACTCGCTGAGCATCACCACCGCGGCCTTGGTGGTGTTGTAGGCGGCCTGCCCGCGCCACGGCGCGAACGCGGCGGCCGAGGCGATGTTGACGATGTGGCCGCCGAAGTTGGGCGGCTCGGGGCGGACGGGCAGCGCCCGCACCCGCTCGGCCATCTGGCGGCCGAACAGGCGGCAGCCGTGGATCACCCCCCACAGGTCGACCCCGACGATCCGCTCCCAGTCGTCCAGCCCCGTCTCCAGGAACGGGCCGTTGACCAGGATGCCGGCGTTGTTGACCACGATGTCGGGCACCCGGTGCTCGGCGCGCACCCATGCGGCGAACCGCTCCATCGCCGCGGCGTCCGACACGTCGACCTCGTAGGCGACGCCGCCGGCGCCGAGCTTGGCGGCCTGCGCGGCGGTGCGTTCGGCGGCGGGCCGATCGAGGTCGGCGGCGACGACCGTCGCGCCGCGCTCGGCCAGCGCCAGCGCGGTGGCCCGGCCGAGGCCGCGGCCGGCGCCGGTGACGACGGCCAGCGCTCCGTCGAACTGCGCGATGGGCATGGGCACCTCCGAGTGGGAACCGGGGAATCCCCACGCTACTCAGCGGGCGCCCGCCGGTGCGATGCGTTCAGATACGGGGCCAGGCCGTGCCGGCAGAAGTCGGTCATGTGGCGGGCCGCGTCCTGCGCGGTGAGCTCCGGGTGCCGGGTGCGCCACAGCGCCAGCCGCTCGCAGGCCCCGACGATGATCTGGGTGTACGCGGCGACCGCCGTGTCGGGCGCGTCCGGGGCGAACGCGCGGAGCACCCCGGCGATCAGCTCGCTCTGCTGGCGGCGGGTGTCCTCGATCGCCTCGGCGGTCTCCGGCGGCCCGGACAGCGGCTCCTGCAGGAGCATCGCGAACGGGCGGCTGTGCGAGTCGATGAAGGAGAAGTAGGCGAGCATGCCGCGCCACAGGACGTCGTCGGGGGTGCTCGCCCCGGCCATCGCCTTCTCGGTGACCTCGTGCAGCTCCGCCTTGGCCCGGCCGATGCAGGCGAGCAGCAGCCCGTCCTTGGAGCCGAAGTACTCGTAGAGCATCGGCTTGGACACGCCGCAGCGTTCGGCGATCTCGTCCATGGACGTTCCCCGGTAGCCGCGCTCGCCGAACACCTGCTCGGCCACGTCCAGCATCTGCCGCTCGCGTTCCGCGCGCGACATGCGGCGCCGCCGGGGCCGGCCCGACGCGTCACCCGGGGCGCCGCCGGGCGTGGCGCTGCTCACAGCGGAATCCCACTCATTAGACCTACCGTCAGTAAGCTACCGCTAGTAACTTACTCATAGTAGGTCATGGGGAGGGACAACGGCATGCGAGAGCGGAACCCCTCGATCGTCATCGTCGGCGCCGGCTTCGCCGGGCTCGGCATGGCGATCCAGCTGAAGCGGCACGGCTTCCACGACTTCGTGGTGCTGGAGAAGAGCCGGGCGCTCGGCGGCACCTGGCATGACAACACCTATCCCGGCTGCGCCTGCGACGTGCCGTCGCACATGTACTCGTTCTCCTTCGAGCTCAACCCCGGCTGGTCGCGCATGTTCGCGCCGCAGCCGGAGATCCGCGCCTACCTGGAGCGCACCGCCGACAAGTACGACGTCAGGCGGCACATCCGCTTCGGCGTCGCGGTGGAGGCGATGGAGTACGACGAGGCGGCGCGGCGCTGGAACGTCACCACCGCCGACGGCGCCGTCCTGCGGCCGCGGGCGGTCGTGTCCGCCATCGGCGCGCTGCACATCCCCAAGTACCCCGACCTGCCCGGCATCGACAAGTTCCAGGGCACCGCGTTCCACTCCGCCGAATGGGACCACTCGCACGACCTGAGGGGCGAGCGCGTCGCGGTCATCGGCACCGGCGCGTCGGCCATCCAGTTCGTCCCTCGCGTCGCCGAGAAGGCCGCACGGCTCGTGGTGTTCCAGCGCACCCCGCCGTGGATCCAGCCCAAGCCGGACTTCACCATCCCCGCGCCTGTCCGCGCGCTGTTCAAGACGGTCCCGGGCGCCGCCCGCGCGTTCCGCTACGCCATCTACTGGGCGCTGGAGGCCCGCGCCCTCGGATTCACCGTCCACCCGCGGCTGTCCGGCCCCCAGGAGCGCCTGGCGCGGCGGCACCTCCGGCGGCAGATCCCCGACCCCGAGCTGCGCGCCAAGCTGACCCCCGACTACACCATCGGCTGCAAGCGGGTGCTGCTGGCCAACGACTACTACCCGGCGCTCATGCGGCCCAACGTGGAGCTGGAGACCGCCGGCATCGCCGAGGTGCGCGAGCACTCGATCGTCACCGCCGACGGCCGCGAGCACGAGGTCGACACGATCATTTACGGCACCGGGTTCAAGGTGACCGACGCCCTGGCCGAGCAGCGCGTGGTGGGCCGCGGCGGCCTCAAGATCCAGGAGGCGTGGGCGAACGGCATCGAGGCGTACCGGGGCACCACCATTCCCGGCTTCCCGAACTTCTTCTTCCTGCTGGGCCCCAACACCGGTCTGGGCCACAACTCGGTCGTCTTCATGATCGAGGTGCAGATCCAGCACGTGCTGAGCTGCCTGCGGCTGCTCCAGCGGCTCGGGGCCGACGCCCTCGAGCCGCGGCCGGGGGCGCTGCGCCGGTACAACGACCGCATGCAGCGCCGCCTGCGCCGCGCGGTGTGGAGCGAGGGCGGCTGCCAGAGCTGGTACCTGGACGAGAACGGCGTCAACCGCACCCTGTGGCCCGGCCACACCTTCGAGTTCTGGGCGCAGACCCGCCGCGCCAAGCCGGAGGACTACCTCATCATCCGGTGAACGGGATCATCCGGTGAACGCGCGCCCGCGGCCCCGCCCGGCGGGCCGCGGGGGCAGGGTGCGCAGCCGGGCCGCGGTCAGGCGCTTGCCCGCGAACAGGCGACGGGCGCGGCTCAGCTCGCGGCGGCGCGCCGTCCGCACCCGGACGAGCACGAGGGCGCCCGTCGCGGTGAGGGCGGCCAGCCATCCGGCCTGGATCGCGGCCAGCTCCTCGGCCTCCCAGCCGTCCTCCGGCATGGCGCGCAGCGCCGCCACCGGCGCGGTCGGCGTCGGGGTGGGCGCCAGCCGCGGCGCGGACACCGGCGGCAGGGCGACCTGCGGCGACCGGATCGTCGGAATCGGCGCGGAGGAGTCGGTCAGCGGCGCCGCCACCTGCGGCGGCAGGCCGGTCGGCGGGGACGGCGCGGACCCGGATCCGGTGCCGGGGCCCGAACCGGAGCCGCCGCCGGACGGCGCCCCGGTCACCCTGAACGTGAAGGTCCGCGACACCGGTTCGGCCTCGGCCGCGGTGACCATCGCGGTCAGCTTCACCTTGCCCGGCCGGGCGTCCGACGGCACGTGGACCTTCACGCGGGCGGTGCGTCCGTCGCCATCGACCTTGCCGAGCCCCACGCTGCCCGGCTTCACCGTCACGTCGGCGGCGTTGACGCTGAGCCGGGCGTCCTCGGCCGCCGCCTCCGCGGCCTTCACCGTGAAGGTCGCGGTCAGCGAGCCGCCGGGCCGCACGGACGGCGCCGACAGGGAGACGCGCAGCGACAGCACCGGCGTCTTCGGGCTCTGGCTCGGCGGCGGGTCGCCGGGCGCGGGGTCGGCGGGCGGATCGCTCGGCTCCCCGCCCGTCGGGGGATCGGTGGGCGCGGGATCGCCGGTCGGGGGATCGCTCGGCGTGGGCGTCGGCGAGGGCGACGGCTCCTCGGTCGGGTCCTCGGAGGGCTCCTCGGTCGGCTCCTGCGAGGGCCCGACGGTCGGCTCGACGGTCGGCTCGACGGTCGGCTCGACGGTCGGCTCGACGGTCGCTCCACCGGTCGGCTCGGCGGTCGGCCCAGCGGTCGGCCCAGCGGACGCCTTGGACGGCGGCGACCCGCTCGGCGACGGCACGGGTTCGGCGAGGGCGGGCGGCGCCAGCATCCCCAGGGCCGCCGCCGCGCCGAATCCGACCAGGACCGCTCCGCCCCCCGTTCGCGACAGCACCCGTCCGCCTCCCCGGTCCGTCGTGACGCATCCGTGACTGTGATCAGAACAGAACCGTGCCGCCCGGTTCAACCCCCTGTCACACAAGGCGTCCGGAGGGGCCAGACAGGTGTGCCCCGCCGGTCAGCGGTGGGCGACCCCTCTCACGTGCGGTTTCGCGCGCCGTAGAGGGTGCGCAGCAGGCCGATCTCGGCGACGTTCTTGGTCAGCTCGACGGTCACCCAGCCCGCGACGTCCGCCAGCGTCATCTCCCCGCCCCACGGCAGCCCCGCCGTGCGCTCGGCGGAGTCCAGGTCGGCGTCGGTGAGCCGGGTCAGCTCCGCGCGCCAGGCGTCCTTCAGCCCGCCCAGCCACGCGGCCGCCGCGGCGGCGGACCCGGGCCAGGCGATCTCCTCGCGCGCGGGCGCCCCGCCGCGGAAGCAGTGCCCGAGGACGGTGGTCCACCAGTAGCCGATGTGCCAGGTCACCCAGCCGATCGTGACGGCGGGCAGCGGGTCGGGCTCGGGCGCCTGCCAGTCGGCGGTCCAGCGTCCCCGCTCGTCCGGGCGGACGGTCCAGCAATGCGGCGCCGGCTCCCACAGACATGCCGCGTCGTCGAGGTCCTTCAGGTGGTACTCGAACAGCGCCCAGGCGGTGTCCAGCTGGCGCAGCAGCAGTTCGGTCCGAGGAACGGTCACCGGCGCAGCGTCCCACCGCGCCGGTGGGGCCCGCAAAGGGATTTCCGGCCTACGTGAGGGGCGCGAACAGGGGGCGGAAGCCGGAGATGAGCTGGCGGATGACGGGGCGTTGCTCGGCGGGGGTGCGGCCGCGCAGCCCGAGGACGGGGTCGAGGCCGTCGTAGTAGGGAGCCAGCGCCAGGTGCGGCAGCGTCATCAGCATGACGGTCGCCAGCACGTCGAGGTCGGCGTCCGGGCGGATGTCGCCGCGCTCCTGCCACAGTTTCAGCACCGGGTGGATGACCTGCAGGTAGTGCTGGTTGGCGGTGTCGCGCACCACCGAGCGGACGGTGTTGTCGAGCTCGAAGTTGGTGGCGGCGGTGACCGCGCGCTCGAGCGGATGGTCCGCCATGTACTCGGTCCACTCGCACAGCACGTCGAACAGCCAGTCGTCGAACGGCTGGTCGAAGTCCAGGCGGGCGATGCGGCGTTCCATCTCCTCACGGATGCGGCGCGAGGTCTCGTCGCAGACGAACGCGAAGAACTCGAGTTTGTCGGAGAAGTACTGGAACAACGAGCCCTTGGCGATGCCGGCCTCGCGGGCGATGGTGTTCAGGCTGCCGGTCGAATACCCGTGCTCACCGAACTCGCGCATCGCCGCTTCGAGTACCCGCTCGCGCTTGGCGACGTTGAGCCGGAACCACGTGGAGGTGGGCATGTGGGTCAGGTCTCCTGTCAGCGTGCGCGTGGCCGATGGTCAGGTTATCGGCACACAGGGGGATCGGGCAGGCGAATTGGCGGTGCGGCGCGGAGGGCGGCGGCCGCGTCGCCGACCGCATCGCCGGCCGGGTCACCCGGCCAGCCGGATGAGGATGCGGCAGACCTCTTCGATGATCTCGGCGGCCTCGTCCTCGTCGTCGGCGAGCGCGATCTCCCGGCCCGCCTCGCCGATGACGGTGGTCAGCACCAGGCTGAGCACCTGGCCGGTGCGTCCGGCGTCCTCGGTGCCGCGCAGCAGCTTGGTGTTCTGCCCGATCCACTGGCGGGCCCGCGTGCGGCGCATCAGCGAGAAGCCGGACGGGCCCTCGCCGCCGTGGAACAGCCGGGCCGCCTCCCGCCGCTCCCAGCAGACCCGCAGGTAGGCGCGGGCCCCGGCGATGAACAGGGCGATCGGGTCGCGCTCGCCGCTCGCGCGGGCCGCGGCCACCGCCTCGGCGGCGCTGCGCTCCTGCTCGGCGCTCAGCTCCTCCCACAGCGCCAGGTACAGGCCGGCCTTGCCGCCGTAGTGGTGGTAGAGGCTGCCCACGCTGATGCCGGACCGTTCGACGATCTCGGCGATGCCGGCGTCGGCGTAGCCGCGGTCCGCGAAGACCTCCAGGGCGGCCGTCAGCAGCGCCTGGCGGGTGGCGTCCGCCCGCGCCCACTGCCGTCCCGTGCCCTCGCCCGTGCCGCCGCCGTTCCCCGAGTGCCGGGCCCTGCTCGTCCGCATGCTCACATCGTGCCTCACGGGCGGCGGTCGCGCGGCGCACCCCGGCCGCCGCGCCCGCCGCGCCGGTGTCCGCCTCGTCCCCGATCACCCGGATCTCAGTACCAGTGGTTGCGCTGCCAGAAGGCCCACGCCCGGCAGGGGTCCTTGTAGCGGGCCTTGATGTAGCTGAGCCCCCAGGCGATCTGGGTGGGGGAGCTGGTCCGCCAGTCCGGGCCCGCGCTGGCCAGCTTGGAGGCGGGCAGGGCCTGCGGGATGCCGTACGCGCCGCTGGAGGCGTTCACGGCGCGTTCGTTCCAGCTGCTCTCGTGGTTCCACAGGGTCTCCAGGGAGGGCCAGCAGCGGTCCCAGCCCTTGAGCGCGTTCATCTTCCGGCCGTACGCCTTGTTCTGCGCGGCGGTGGGGTTGATCCGCGCCAGGCGTTCGCGCTCGCGCTGGGCTTTCAGCTTGGCGCGGGCGGCGGCGTCGCGCTTGGCCTTCTCCCGCAGCGCCTTCAGCTCGCGCTGGTGCCGCTCGTAGGCGCGCTTCTTGGCCTGGGCGATGGCGTCGGCGGCGATGGGGTCCATGTCGGACGCGGACATCATCGCCAGCATGTCGTTGGTCGACAGGTGCTCGGTGCCCGGCGGCGGCTCGGTGTCGTCCGCGATCCGGTGCCAGTCGACCAGCACGACGGCGGCCAGGACCGCGCCGAGCGCCGCCACCGTGATGGCGACGTTGCCGGTGAGCAGCCGCAGGAACCGGCGGCGCCGCCGCGGGGGCGGCGGCGCGTGGTAGGCGCCGTCGGACGGGTCGTCGTCGTACGACAGGCTGCGGAAGGCCTCGTGGGAAGAGCCGTACGGGACGTCGCGGGGGTCGTCGTACGGGCCGGCGCCGTATGGGCCGGCGTCGTATGGGCCCGCGTCGTAGGGGGCGGCGCCATGCGGGGACGCGGGGGGTTCGAAGTCGCGCGGCGCGCCTCCCGCGCGGCCTGCCGCCCGTCCTGCCCGGCCACGCCGGGAGGGGCCCTGCGGATGTGACGCGGGAGCGCGTCTGCGCGTGCCGTGGCTGTCAGGCATGGGAGTAGATTGCCTCATCACCCGTCGGATTTGGCCGTCGTGGACCAGGTACGGACGTCGGGTCACGTCCGGTTCATGTCGTCCTGCACCATCTCGGCGTCGCCGGCCGCCAGCCGGGCCGGTTGCAGCGCCTCGAAGATCTCGCGGTGCCGCCCGGCGAACGCGCCGAGCGCCCCGTCGGGGGACTCCAGCGCCCGGTTGGCCGCCGCGGCGCGCTCGCGTCCCGTCTCGGTGATGAACACCAGGGTGGCGCGCCGGTCGGTGGGGTGCGGGCGGCGGGACACCAGACCGGCCGCCTCCAGCTGGTCGACGGCCAGCTTCACGGTGGTCGGGTGGATCATCATCAGCCGGCTGAGGGTGCCGAGCCGGGCGCGCCCCTCCGCGGTCAGCGCCAGCATGGTCAGCAGGAAGTAGCCGGTGCGGCCGAGGTCCAGCCGTTCCAGCTCCGCCTCCAGGGCCTTGGTGAGAAGGTGGTGGAGCCGGGCCACCGAGCACATCGCCATGAACGGCCAGGGCGTGCCGGGGAGCCCGCGCTCGGCCCAGCGCTCCTGGACACCGCTGACCAGCGGATCGTCCACGGATCTCGGCACAGAGCTTCGCACCGGTCGATCGTATCCGTAGAACAATACCGGTGTAAGTACTCGCTTCTTAGAGCTTTCTGGCATAGAGTGCTCCAGATCACACCGATGCCTCCGCGGGCGGTCGCGCCCGTGAGGGACGGGTGATCACTTCGGATGGGCGCGAACGTCCGAGCACAAAGGAGGGCTGGAATGCTCCTTCCCCTCGCCCCCGCAGGGAAGGGATCCGGCTGATGGCCCCCTCGCTCGTCACGGGCCTGGCGCGGGCCCCCGACCTGGCCCGGCGGCGCGTCGAGCGGGCGCTCGACGAGACCGGGCTGCTGTGCGTGACGTTCCTGGAGGGACTGCGCCGCACCTGGGACCTGCGCCAGTGGTGGGGCGAGTTCATCGAGCAGTGCTGGTTCCTGGCCCGGGTCACCAGCCTGCCGGTCATGCTGATCGCGATCCCGCTGGGCGCCACCATCTCGCTGCAGGTCGGCGACATCGCCCGGCAGCTGGGCGCCCAGTCCGGCACGGGGGCGCTGCTGGTCGCCGCGATGATCCAGCAGGTCGCCCCGCTGGCCTCGGCGCTGCTGGTGTCCGGCGTGGGCGGCTCGGCCATCACCTCCGACATGGGGGCGCGCAACATCCGCGACGAGCTGGCCGCCCTGGAGGTCATGGGCATCAACCCCGTCCACCGCCTGGTCACGCCGCGGCTGTGGGCGGCCAGCACGGTGTCGGCGCTGCTGTGCTCGGTGGTGATCCTGGCCGGCGTGCTCGGCGGCTACTACTTCAACGTCGTCCAGCAGGGCGTCAGCCCCGGCGCGTTCTTCGACGGCGCCACCACCCTGCTGCAGTTCTCCGACCTGGTGGTCACCCTGTTCAAGGCGTGGGTCTTCGGCTTCATCGCCGCGGCGGTGGCCTGCCACATGGGCATGAACTGCGACTACGGGCCGGTCGGGGTGGGACGCGCGGTCAACCGGGCGGTGGTGGTCACCTCGATCGTGGTGTTCGCCGCCAACTACGTGATCACGATGATCTACCAGGTGCTGTACCCGCCGAGGTTCTGAATGGTCGCGATCTCCCCCGTACGCAGGCTCGGCCGCGCGGTGCGCGGACGCGCCGCCGGGCTGGGCGCGTCGCTGAACCTGCCGGTGTTCCTCGGCCGGGTGCTGTACCACCTGCTGGTCGACATCGTGCTGCGGCGCAAGTACGGCAGGACGCTGGCCCGGCAGGTCAGCGACATCACCGTGGGCGTGGGCGCGCTGGTGATCGGCGGCGGCATGATCTTCGTGATCGCCACCATGTCGCTGGCCACCGGCGCCATGGTGGGCCTGCAGGGCTACCCGGGGCTGGAGCGGATCGGCGCCGAGGCGTTCACCGGCCTGGTCGCCAGCTACTCCAACGTCCGCGAGGTCACCCCGATCATCGCCGGGGTGGCGCTGGTGGCGCAGGTGGGCACCGGCTTCACCGCCGAGATCGGTGCGATGCGCATCTCCGAGGAGATCGACGCCCTGGAGGTCATGGGCATCAACTCGCTGGCCTACCTGGTGTGCACCAGGGTCGCCGCGGGAGTGATCGCGCTGGTGCCGCTGTACCTGGTGTCGCTGTTCATGGCGTTCGCCGCCACCCGGCTGATCACCATCGAGTACTTCGGGCTGTCGCCCGGCATCTACGACTACTACTTCAACCTCTATCTGCCGCCGATCGACGTCTTCTACAGCGCCGTCAAGGTCGCGGTGTTCGCGTTCATCGTGATGTTCGTGCACTGCTACCGCGGCTACTACGCCGCCGGCGGGCCGGTCGGCGTCGGGGTGGCCGCGGGCCGTGCGATCCGGGAGTCCACCATCCTCATGATCTTGATGAACCTGGTCCTGTCCTACGTCTTCTGGGGGCACGGCGGAACCGTGAGGCTCACCGGATGAGCCGGGCCGCCGGGGCGCCGGGGACGACGGGGAGGCGCGCATGAGCGAGGAGACCCTGTCGGCGCGGTCGCGGCTGGCGTTCGGCCTCGTGGGGGCCGGGGTGATCGCCGCCGGGGCGGCGCTGCTGGCCGCCGGGGCCCGGGAGGACACCGCCGGCTCGACGTACTACACCGCCTCGTTCGGCCGCGCCGGGCAGGGCCTCGACCCCGGCCGGTCGGACGTGAAGATCCGCGGCATCACCGTCGGCACCGTCGACCGGGTGCGCCTGGAGCGCGACGGCCGGGTGACGGTGCGGCTGCGGCTGGACAAGGGCGTGCGCGTGCCCCGCACCGCGAGCGCCCGCATCGAGCCGGTGTCGGTGTTCGGCCCCAAGGACGTGGCGCTCGACCTCGGCAGGGGCGAGGGCAAGGGCCCCTACCTGGCCGACGGCGGGCGCATCGCCCGCACCCAGGACCCGCGCGAGCTGTCGGAGACCGCCTGGCCCGCCTACCGGCTCACCCGGGCCGTCAACCCCGACGAGGTGACCGCGATCCTGCGCACCTTCGGGGCGGGACTGGCCGGGGAGGGGCCCGCGCTGCGCCGCGCCATCCGCAACGGCGGTGCGGTGATCGACGCCGCGCACGCCAACCGGGAGGTCATCCGACGGCTGATCGGCGACCTGGACGGGCTGTCCGGCGAGCTCGCCCGCAGGGGCGACACCGTGACCGGCCTGTCCCGCGACTTCAACCGGCTGTCGCCAGCCCTCAGCGGACGCCCCGACAAGGTTACGCGGCTGCTGGACGAGTCCGCGGAACTGGCCGGCAAGGTCGGCGCGACCCTGCGCGACCACGGCGCCGACTTGGGCGCGGTCATCGACGGCGCGGGCGACACCGCCGCGGTGCTGGCGTCCCGCCGCGACCGCATCCCGCTGCTGCTGGACAACCTCGACGGGTTCTTCGGCCTGCTGGCGCAGGTCATCCGCGTGCCCGGC
>NZ_BCQU01000029.1:0-67459 GCF_001552235.1 Actinomadura rubrobrunea NBRC 15275
GGTGGCGGACGAGCGGCCTCGGTCGAGGGGCTTCGACCCGAATGTGCCGAACATTGCCCGCATGTACGACTACTACCTCGGTGGCAAGGACCACTATGAGGCCGACCGGGTGCGGGCGGAGGAGGCGAAGGCCGCCGACCCCACACTGCTGTCCACGATCAGGGCGAACCGGGCCTTCCTCGGACGCGCGGTGCGCTACCTGGCCGAGCAGGGGATCGACCAGTTCCTGGACATCGGCACCGGCCTGCCCACGCAGCAGAACGTGCACCAGATCGCGCACTCGGTGAATCCGGACGCCCGCGTCGTCTACGTGGACTACGACGAGCAGGTCGTCGCGCACGCCCGGGCGCTGCTCGCCCGGTCGGAGAACGTCCGGATCGTCCAGGCCGACCTGCGCCGCCCCCGGGAGATCCTCGACCACCCGGACACCAGGGCGCTGCTGGACCTCTCCAAGCCGGTGGGGCTGCTGCTGGTGGCGACGCTGCACTTCATCCCGGACGAGGACGATCCGCCCGCCATCATGGCCGAGCTGCGCGACGCGCTGGCCCCGGGCAGCCACCTGGCGCTGACGCACGCCTCCGCCGACGGCATCCCCGACGTGGTCGCGAAGGTCGTCGAGGTCTACAAGAAGACGTCCGCGCCCGGCACGCCGCGCACCCGCGAGCAGGTGATGGAGCTGTTCGGCGACTTCGAGCTGCTCGACCCCGGGCTGGTGTGGGCGCCGCTGTGGCGCCCCGAGGAGCCGGTGAGCCTTGAGGAGGCCGTGCGGATCTGGTTCTACGCCGGTGTCGGCCGCAAGCCCTGAAATGTTGGCGGACCGCTCCCGATAGTTGATCGTTGGGGGAAAGTGACCGACGGGGAGGACGAGATGGGAGCGACGACGGTCGGATCGGCGCTGGCGGACGCGGCGGCCCGCGGCGGGGTGTTCCTGCGCGACGGCGACGACGCCGTCACGTTCGAGGAGTTCGACGGGCTGGTCGACAGGGTCGCGGCGGGACTGCTGGCGCGCGGGATCCGGCGCGGCGACCGGATCGGACTGCTGGGCCTGAACACGCCGCAGTGGCTGGCCGCGTTCTTCGGCGCCGCGCGGATCGGCGCCGTCATCGTCCCGCTCAACGTCCGGTACCGGGAGCGGGAGCTGTCCTACATGCTGGGGCAGAGCGGCGCCCGCATGGTGATCTGCCTGGACGCCACGCCCGACTTCGACTTCGCGGCGTTCCTGGACGGCTTCCGCTCGCAGCTGCCCGGGGTGCGCGACTACGTGTTCTTCGGGAAGGGCTTCGCGGGCAGCACCGCGTTCGACGAGCTGGCCGCGACGCCGCCCGACGCGGCGCTGTCGGCGGCCCGCGACGAGGTCGCCCCGGACGACCCGCTGCTGATCCTCTACACCTCCGGCACGACCGGACGCCCCAAGGGCGCGGTGATCACCCATCGCAGCATCCTGGCCTCGGCGTCGGCCCAGGCCGAGCACCTCGGGTTGGGCGCCGGCGACGTGCAGCTCGGGCACCTGCCGTTCAACCACGTCGGCGGCATCACCTGCACCGTCATGACCGCGCTGGTCAGCGGCGGGTCGGTCGCGCTGGTGCCCGCGTTCGGCCCGGACGCGTCGCTGCGCGCGCTGGAACGCCACCGCGTGACCGTCCTGGCGGCGGTGCCGACGATGTACGTGCTGATGCTCGGCCACGGCGACTTCGCCGACCGCGACGTGTCGTCGGTGCGCGTCTGCATCGCGGGCGGGTCCAACCTGGAACCGGCGCTGGCCGACCGGATCCGCCGCGGCTTCCCGAAGGCGTCGCTGTGCGGACTGTACGGGCTGTCGGAGTCGTCGGGCGCCTGCGTGCTGTCGCGCAGGGACGACACCCCCGAGACGGTGACCCGCACCCTCGGCGTGCCGATCGGCGACTTCGAGGCGCGGGTGGTCGGCCGGGACGGTGCCGTCCTGCCGCCCGGCGAGGCCGGCGAGCTGCAGATCCGCGGCGGCTGCGTGGCCGCCGGGTACTGGGAGATGCCGGAGGAGACCGCCGAGGCGTTCCTGCCGGACGGCTGGCTGGCCACCGGCGACATGGTGGAGATGGAGCCGTCCGGGCACCTGGTGCTGCGCGGCCGGAAGAAGGAGATGTACATCCAGGGCGGCTTCAACGTCTACCCCGTGGAGATCGAGAACGTCCTGACCGCGCACCCGAAGGTCGCGATGGCCGCCGGGATCGGCGTCCCCGACGACGTCCTCGGCGAGGTCGGCCGCTTCTACGTCGTGCCGCGGCCCGACGTCGAGCCGCCCACCGCCGAAGAACTCACCGAGTACTGCCGGGAGCGGCTCGCGGACTACAAGGTGCCCCGCCAGTTCGTGATCACCACCGACGTCCCGCTGACCCCCGTCGGAAAGATCCACAAGGCTCTCCTCAAGGAGCGCTACCTGGCCGATTCGTAGCCCGCGTCGTCGAGAGCTCCTCGCCGTCTGAGCACGTCGACGACCTGGGAGTGCTGTTCGGACATGCTGGTGACGCGGCCGGCTGCGGCATGGCCCACGATGCCGATGTGGGATCGGTGGTAGCCGTCACCGGTCGAGCCAGTCGCAGAAGGCGGCCTGCCGTTCGGCTGCTTGTGAGACGGACTGGTCGTAGGCCCATTCCCAGCTTGGCGCATGTGGTGCGCCGGATGGTCGTGGGTAGGCCAGGCGTTCGGTAAGGACGCGTCGAGGTGGTCATCGGCGCCCTTTGGCCAGCCGGTTGCGGATCCGGTCGGCGCGTTCTGGGATGGTGGCGCCGATACCACGGCGGTGCGGTCAGGCGCGGATGGCGCGGGGTGCAGCCCTTGTCCGCGACCAGGTGGCCGGGCGGCACGCGGTAACGTCGCTGGCGGTCACCACCACCCCAGCGGGCGTCCTCTGCCGTCGCGGGCCAGGCGGATCTCGCTGGTCGATCCTCCCCGCGATCGGCCGTGCGCCGGACGCTCTCTTTCGGGCGTCGGCGGCGTGCTGGTGGGCGCGCACGATGGTGGAGTCCAGTGACAGCCAACCAGTTGATGGCGGCGCGTCAACGGGCCGTGTCAGTGCTCGCCCTCTCAGCGGGACGCGTCAGTAGGAGACGAGAAAAGGCGTCAGGGCTTGCGGGCGACGCCCCCGAGGACCCCCTCGTCGGAGGGCGTCTCGAACGGGCTCGGGTCGGGGCGCCATTCGTTGATGGGGACGACGCCGGGCTCGACCAGCTCCAACCCGTCGAAGAGCCGTTCGATCTGCTCGGGGCGCCGCAGGTGGTACGGCGCGGCACCCCCCTCGTTGTAGCGGCGTGTGGCCTCCACGTTCGCCGGATTGGTGTCGGTGCTGTCGTTGAGCGCCAGGTAGCTGCCGGACGGCAGGGCGTCCATCAGGCCCCGGATGATCGACCGCGCCTCCTCGTCGTCGCCCTCGTTGCTGACGTGGCCGAGGATCTGCATCAAGATCAGCGCGATCGGCTTGTCGAAGTCCAGCGTCTTGGCGGCCTCGCGCATGATGGTGTCGGGGTCGTGCAGGTCCGCCTCGATGTAGCTGGTGGCGCCCTCCGGGCTGCTGGTCAGCAGCGCGTTGGCGTGGACCAGCACGAGCGGGTCGTTGTCGACGTAGACGATCCGCGACTCGGGGGCCACCCGCTGGGCGATCTCGTGCGTGTTGTCGACGGTGGGCAGGCCGGTGCCGATGTCCAGAAACTGCCGGATCCCCGCCTCGCCCGCCAGGAAGCGCACCGCGCGGCCGAGGAAATACCGCGACGCGCGGGCCAGATCGGTGATGCCGGGGTAGATCCGGCGGAACGCCTCGCCCGCCTCCCGGTCGACCGGGTAGTTGTCCTTCCCGCCCAGCCAGTAGTTCCAGATCCGCGCCGAATGCGGCACAGTCGTGTCGATCTTGGGGTGCCCGGTGCCCGGTCCTTCGGGGGCGGGCGTGTCGTTGTCGGTCACGGAACACCCTCCTCGAGGGAAAGCCGGGCATCTCTGACCGATTATGGCTTACCGGGCACGCAGGCGTCCTGTTCTGGCCACATCAGGCGACGAGACGGCCGCCGATCCGAGCGCGGCCGCGCCCGGCTGCCTGTGCGCGAGCCCAGGGCGAGCGGCCCGGCCGCGCCGGACGCCGGCGTGGTCAGACCCGGCCCGCATGCCCCACCGCTGCGGGCGTCGGCGGGGTCCAGGCCCAGGCGCGGGTACGGGTCTCCTTGCTGACGACGTCCAGCGGACGGTACGCGGCGGGGTCGACGAGACCGCCGGTGTCGGTGGCGTCGGTGTACAGGCGGTCCGAGACGATCATCGCGAGGGCGCCCGCGGCGGCGTCGGCGAACTCCTTGAACGCCGGCGCCTCCAGCAGTCGGAACAGGTGGACGAGCGCGGGGCCCGCGACGCCGTGGGCGTCGGGGTGGACCTGGCCGATGTGCACGGCCAGGCGCAGCCTCAGCCGCGTGGCGGGGCCCGCCAGCCGGTTGTGGCGGCGCAGCACGGCGGTCAGATGGTGCGCGAAGGGGTCCAGCAGGCGGTCGGCGGCCACGCTGGGCGGGGCGATGAACAGCGCCCCGTCCCCGCGGTCCTCGTGATAGCACGAGCCCCACGGCACGCCGGTGATCCGGCACGCCTGGTCGATCAGCGCGTACATCGCGCGGCGCAGATAGAGGTGGGTCTGGGGGTCGCGACGAGTGCCGAACCCGCAGATGTCGAGGGCGGCCAGCGTCGTGGTCGGGGACGGGGCGGCCAGCCAGGCGGGGTGAGCGGTCATGCCGAGGTCTCCGGGAACGGGGCGGTGCGGTCGGCGGGCGGGACGTCCTCGTCGGGCTCGCTCCAGAACTCGATGAGCTCGTCCTCGGTCATCTCCTGCAGGGGACGGGTCGGCGCGGGCCGGGCGGTGCGCAGCTCCCACATGGCGATCAGCAAGAGGAGCAGCTGGTCGTCCTCGGTGAACTGCGCGGTCCTGGCGGTGGCGGCGGGCACGGCCTGCGGGCTGAAGCGCACCCGGTGGCGGCGGCCGGTGAAGCGGCAGCCGCGGGGGAAGGGGGCCGGTCGGCGGAAGGACATGGCGGACTGGTCCTTGCTGGTCGGTGGACGGACGCCGACAAGTAGGCCAGATTGCGGCCGCCCGCGAAGCGCTCTCTGGCCGATCGGAAGCGAACGGAACAGTTCACCGCACCGTGACCCCGCCGAAAGCGGACAAATGGCGATACCTGTCGTATGTGCGGGTGAATTCACTTTGGTTACTGGGCGGTTTGTGTCGTATGACGCACAAGTTTGCTCCGCGTCGTTCCGTTGTGATCCGCTTTGTTCCTCCGCGTCGGTGACCTGCCGTCTTAGCGACGTAACGGAACAATCTGGAGCGATGGGGATATGGGTGTTGAACCATCCGGAACGGGCGCCAAGTGAGACCATTCAGTCCACCATTAACGATCAAGTAAAATGATCATGTAAGGGTCGGTGCGATGACGACCGTTCATTCCGATGACAACGCCGTCGATCGGCTCATCCGGGACCTCGCCCGGTTCAGGCACGCGTGCGGCTCGCCCGCCTACCGTGAGCTGGAAAGGCTGGCGCAGGAGGTCCTGCGGCGCCACAAGAGGCGGATGCCGCTGCTGCTGCCGCTGTCGCTCACGGCGATCAGCGACGTGTTCAACCGCAAACGCCTCGGGCCGCCGCGCTGGGGATGGGTGGCCACCCTGGTGCTGACCTGCCTGCACTACGCCGAGCAGACGGGCGTGCGCCCCGACTACCCGGGCCCGACCGACCTGCGGGAATGGCACGTCCGCTATCAGGCGATGCGCGCCGAGCTGGACCGCCTGCCGCCGGAGGAGGCCGGTGAGGAGGCCGCGCCCGCGCCGCGGGCGGCCGAGGCGCAGATCGCCCAGAAGGTGCCGGTCGACGCCGTGCCGGCCGCCGGCGGGGGCGTCCCTCCCGTCCCGCCCGCCCCGCCGGGCGGAACCGGGCGGCCCGCTCCGCAAGAACCGCAGGTGCTGCGCCCGGAAGACATGCGCGACGACAGGCTGCTCCAGAGCCTGGACGAGCTGCCCGCCATGCAGTCCATGTCGCACCAGCGGTACAACGAGCTGTTCGGCCGGCACGGCGTGGAACTGCTGACCGCCGCCGAGCGCGGCGACCCCGAGGCCAAGTGCAGGCTTGGCATCCTGCTGCTGTGCCGGGACCATCCCGCCGAGGCGGAGGCGTGGCTGGCGTCGGCGGCGGACGCGGGCGACGAGACCGCCCGGATCCTGGTCGCCGCCCGTCCAAGCCGGCGGCGTCAGCTCGCCGCCGAGATCGCCTACGACCTCACGCTTCCCGGCTACCGTCAAGATCGCGACGCCGACGCCGCCCGCCCGTCCCCGCGCGGCGCCGAGGTCTACTACTACGCCGCGGCGGTCGCGGGGCACTCGGGCGCCATGATCCGCCTCGGGCTGATCTACGAGGCCCGCGGCGACTATGTCAGCGCCCTCGCGGTCTTCACCGACGCGCTGCGGTTCGGCCACCCCGACGCCCGCGCCCACCTGGAGCGTCTCGACGAGCAGATCGGCCGGACGCCCTGAACCGGACCGCGGCGATCCGCCTTCGAGGCCCCGGCGCGATGGAGGGCCGCCCGCGGGAAACCACAAGGAACGAGCCGGCACGTGCGACGTCGGGGGCGCTGTGACCAGAATCGCCGAGAGAGACCTGCCCAGGGGGACGGCCCTGGTCACCATGGCGCTCGCGGCCTGCGCGGGCGCCGTGGATCTGCTGGCGTTCGCCGGCCTCGGCGGCGTGTTCGCCGGGGTCGTGACCGGCAATCTCGTCGTCGCCGGCGCGGGCATCGGCACCGGCGGCTTCGGCAAGATCGGCAGCGCCGTCCTGGCCACCGCCGGGTTCACCGCGGGCCTGGTCGCCTGGTCGCGCCTGTGGCGGCGCCGGCCTCGGGCGATCCTCGGGCAGCTCGCGGCCGAATTCGCGGTCCTGGCGGTCGTGGCGGGCGGCTGGCTGGCGGCGCGGGGACGGCCGGGGCCGGTCGCGGCGCAGCTTCTGCTCGTCCTGCTGGCCACGGCGATGGGCGGGCAGAGCATCACCGCGCTCAGGCTCCACTCGGTCACCACCTACATGACGGGGATGATCACGGGGGCGCTGCACGACCTGGTGACCGGGCGGTCCGCCGACCCCCTCGCCGCGCTGCGCCAGATCGCCGCCTTGGTGGCCGGCGCGATGCTCGCCTCGGCCGTGTTCGTGGTCGCCAGAGGGGCCGTCGCGCTCCTGCCGGCCGGCCTGGTCGCCGCGGCCATCGTCGTGCGCCTGCTGGGCGAACGCGCCGCCGCCCGGCGCCGGCGGACGGTCCGCTGACCGCCCGCCGTCGAGAGCCGGCCCGGTTGCGGCGTGCGCGGGCGCGGAACACTCCTCGACGAATGCAGTCGAATACCTGAACTATCGTTCATTCAACGCGCGCACTCTCCCCGCGCCCGGCCAAGAGGTGATCATGTGGGCACCCCCGCGGAACGCGACGGGAAGACCTGGACGTTCCTGACCAACCACGCCCGAGTCCTGATCCATATCGCCCGCAACCCGCAGGCCCGCATCCGCGACATCGCCGCCGCCGTCGGCATCACCGAACGGGCCACCCAGGTGATCCTCAACGACCTGGAAGAAGCCGACTACCTCACCCGCACCCGCGTCGGCCGCCGCAACACCTACACGATCAATCCGGACCGGCCGTTCCGCCACCCCGCCGAGCAGGACCAGCAGATCAACGCGCTCACCTCCCTGTTCACCCGTCACGACGAGGCGCGGTACGCACCGGTTGGGGACGAGCGCGCATCCCTCCGCGGCCCGGCCGCAGAACAGGCGCCGCCCAATGAGCACTGACCGCGCCCTGACCGTCCAGGTGTCCGAACAAGCCGGCTGCGCCCTGGTCGCGCCCGCCGGAACCATCGACTTCCGCACCCGCGCGCTGCTGAGCGACCGTCTCCGCCGGGCGATCGACGAGACCGGCCTCGCGGTGATCGTGGACATGAGCGCCGTCGAGCTCTGCGACTCCGGCGGCCTCGACGCCCTCGTCCGCGCCCACCGCCGCGCCGACGCCCGCGGCACCACCATGGTCATCGTCGGCCTGCCCCGCCACGTCGAGCGGCTGTTCTCCCTCGCCGGGCCGCGCCACGCCCTCTACCGCAAACCCGATCTCCGGACCGCCCTGCACTGGCTGGAGACCGGGGTGGGCGAACCCGCCGCCTCCTGACCGTCCGCGACAAGCGCCGCGACGCGGACGCGACCGGACCTCGGTCGGATGGGTAGCGACATGGGGGTTTTCCCCCGTCCCCCCGGCACGGTGCGCGCGACATGCTTCCTGTGTCCGAGATGCGCGGCTTCCAGCGTGCACCGAGGGGCTTCATCATGTGCGAGCATTGGCCACCGTGCCCACCGGCGACCGCGCCGGAGCACGGTTCGGCGCGTCTTGTGGCCTACCACCCGGAACAAGGGTGGGGGCTGCTCTGCAACGGCGTCGTGATCTTCGATGACGGCGGGGAGCTGCCGCCTGGGGATCGCCTCGTCTCCCTGTCCCGACTTCAGGCGGCCGCGCCGGTCGGTTGAGGCCACGCCACCCGGATTCCCGGGGTGCCGTCGCGCGGGTGCACCAGCTCGTCGTGGCTCATGCTCGAGATTCTGAGGAGACAACGTGAACCCGCTGAACCAGCAGGAACGAGGGCGGCGAACCGGTCTCGGCGAACCCGGGCCGGGCCGGGAGCGGTTCCCGCTCTGGGGGACGACGGCCACGGTGGCGGTCACCGAACCCCGCCGGCTCGGCGTCGCCCGCCACGCCGTGGACCGCGTCGTCGCCGACATCGGAGCGGCGTGCGACGCCTACCGCGGCGGGTCCGACCTGGCGCGGGTCCACGCGGCGGCCGGGCACCCGGTCCGGGTCGGCGCCACCTTCCACGCCCTGCTGTGGACGGCGCTGCACGCGGCCGAGGTGACCGGGGGAGGAGCCGATCCGCTGGTCCGGGCGCCCAAGGGCGCCTGGCGGTCGATCGTGATCGACGACCCCCCGGGGACGGTGCTGCTGCCGCCGGGGACGACCCTCGACCTGTGGCCCACGGCGAAGGTGTTCGCCGTCGACCGGGCCGCCGAGCTCGCCGCCGGGGAGGCGGGGTGCGGCGTGCTCGTCTCGCTCGACGGGAAGATCTCGGTGGCCGGGGCGCTCCCCGCCCGCGGCTGGCGGCTGCGGCTGACCGACGATCTCGACGACGCCCGCGGCGACGACGACCCGTTCGGCCAGGACATCGTGCTGCGGATGCAGTGCGGACTGGTCACCCGAGCGCTGACGGCCGCGGACCGCCCCGCGCTGAACGGGGGGACGGGCGTGACCTGGCTGATCGACCGCCTGGCGAGCAGATCGGCGCGCGGACCGTGGCGCACGATCTCGGTCGTGGCCGACAGCTGCGTGGACGCCGACACGGCGTGCATCGCCGCCGCGGCCCACGGACCCGAGGCCGCCGAGTGGCTGAAATCCCTCGGACTGGCCGCGCGAACCGTCCACGAGGACGGCTGGGCCCTGACGATCGGCGACTGGCCCGCGGTGTCGTCCTCATCATGACGTCGAGATCATGACGTCGAGCGCGGCGTCCCCGGCGTCGCGTCGTGCGCCCCCTCTGAACCCGTCACCCGGACGGGCCGCCGTTGCCGGACGCGCCGTCCCGCTCCCTCACCCAGGAAGCGATCCGAGCACGGGACCGGAACCCCAGCTTGTCCATGATGTGCTCGATGTGCCCCTCGACGGTGCGCTGAGCGATCACCAGCGTCGCCGCGATGTCCTTGTTGCTCAGCCCCTGGGCGACCAGCCCGGCGATCTCCGTCTCGCGGGGTGTCAGCGGCGACGCCTCCGCCGCGCCGGAGGCCGCGGCGGCCTCCGCGGGCCGCTCCTCCAGGGCGTAGGAGAGCGCCGCCTCGTGCGACAGGCGCGCCCCGTGCTGGAAGGCCGACGAGAACGCCGACGCGCCCAGCGCCTGGCGGGTACGGGCCTCGCACTCGTCGTGGAAGTGCACCAGGTGCCCGTAGCCGGACAGCGGAGCGCCGACCGACTTCCACACGTTCTGCACGGCGCCGAGCAGCCGGGCGGCCCGCGTGAACTGCTCCTCGCCTGCCGCGATCCAGGCGAGCACCTCCAGGTTCATGCCGATGCCCAACGCGTCGTCGAGGGAGCGGTTGAACCGCAGGCTCTCCTGCTCCATCGCGGCGGCGCGGCGGGCGTCGCCCTGGCGCCAGATCTCGATCCCCAGCGCCATCATGGCGTACGCCCGGTGCCAGCCTTCCCCGTACGTCTCGCACACGGCGATGCCCTCCTCGCCGAAGGCGATCGCGCGCGCCGAGTCGCCGAGGAAGGAGTAGGCGAGGGAGAGCCTGATGAGCGCCAGCGCCAGACCCACCGGATCCCCGGCGGCGCGATGCCGAGCCGCCGCCGCCTCGTACAGCGCGATGGCGGCGGTGACGTCCCGCCGCCACATGGCGATCATCCCGGCGTAGACGGCGACGTAGCCGAGCACCGACTCCAGGCCCAGCTCCTCCCCGATGGCCTCGCTCTCTTGCAGCATCGCCGTCGCCGCGTCGACGTCGGCCTGGATGATGGCGAGCCAGCTGTCGGCCCACAGCGCCCGCGCCCGCACCTCGGTGCGTCCGGTGTCCGCGGCCAGCCCGCGGTCCAGCCAGCGGCGCCCTTCCGCCAGGTAGGAGCTGGTGATCCAGTGGTAGAGCAGGTCGGCCGCCATGGCCAGGCCCGCCGCGGCCTCCCCGGGCCGGGTGAAACAGAATTCCAGGGCGGCCCGCAGGTTGGCGTGTTCCCGCTGCAGCCGGGTCAGCCACCTGACCTGGTCGGGGCCGAACAGGCGGTCGCGCGCCTCGGACGCCAGATTCCGGTAGTAGTCGCGGTGCCGCCGCAGGACCTGCTCGGCCTCCCCGGATGCGGCCAGGCGCTCGCGGCCGTACTGGCGGATGGTCTCCAGCAGCCGGTACCTGACCGCGGTCGGGTCCTCCTCGCAGACCAGGATGGACTTGTCCACCAGTCCGCTGATCAGGTCGGCGACCTCGTCGGCGGAGATGTCGCCGCCCGCGCAGACCGCCTCGGCCGCCTCCAGGTCCAGCCCGCCGCTGAAGACCGACACCCTGGCCCACAGCGTGCGCTCTTCGTCGTTGCACAACGTGTGGCTCCAGTCGATCAGCGCCCGCAGCGTCTGGTGCCGGGGCAGCGCGGCCGGCGACCCCGTGGTGAGCAGCCGGAACCGGTCGTCCAGCCGATCCAGCACCTGGTGCACCGACAGCGCCCGCAGCCGCACCGCGGCCAGCTCGATGCCCAGCGGCAGGCCGTCCAGCCGCCGGCAGATCGACTCCACCGCCGTCCGGTTCTCGTCGGTGACCGAGAACCGCGGCATCACCGCCCGGGCGCGTTCGGTGAACAGCTGCACCGCCTCCGACGCCGCCGCGTCCGTTCCCGGCTCCGACAGCGCCAGCGTCGGCACGGGGAAGGCCTGCTCGCCGGCGACCCCGAGCACATGGCGGCTGGTGGCCAGGATCCGCAGGTCCGGCGCCGCGAGCAGCAACGCCTCGGCCAGGACCGCGCACTCCTGCAGCAGGTGCTCGCAGTTGTCCAGGATCATCAGCGCCCGCTTGTCCGCCAGGTACTCGGTGAGGACGTCCATCGGCGGACGGGTCGACTGGTCGCGCAGCTCCAAGGTCTCGATGACCGTCGGGATCAGCAGTTCGGGCTTCTCCATGTCGGCCAGTTCCACCAGCCACACGCCGTCGGCGAAGGCGCGCTCCAGGGTCGCGCCCACGCGGACGGCCAGGCGGGTCTTGCCGACGCCCCCGGGGCCGGTGAGGGTGACCAGCCGTGACGCGGAGAGCATGCGCCGGACCTCGGCAACCTCATGCCGACGTCCAACGAAGCTCGTCAGCTCGGCTGGAAGCCTGCGCCTGCGCCGTCGTCTCGTCGACGCGCTCGATGTCGCAGCGGCCATTCATCGCCCCACGCCGATGGGATCACCATGCGCCCGGAATCGGCCCGGATACCTGCCACCCTATGCGGCTGCATTCTCACCTGCACGTGCACGAGCAGGCGTGACGCGGTGTTGGCGGGGCCTTCACCAACGATCGACGAATGAAAGTCCTCGGGGCCGGGCGAGAAGGCGTCGACGGCGGCGCGGTCGTCGCTCGCCATATGGGAGCGCTTCCCATTTTCGGAGGGTCCCATGGTCAGGCTGACGGCCCCGCTCGTGAGGTTGATCACGCTGCTGGCGCTGCTGACGGGGGCGGCGGCAGCGGCGGTGACGGGGGCGCCGCTGCCGTCCCGGGCGGACGCCCCGGTGCGGGTCATGCCGCTCGGTGATTCGATCACCGGGTCCCCCGGCTGCTGGCGGGCGCTGCTGTGGAACCGCCTCCAGGACTTCGGGCACACC
Organism: Actinomadura rubrobrunea NBRC 15275; assembly: GCF_001552235.1. NCBI lineage: Bacteria > Bacillati > Actinomycetota > Actinomycetes > Streptosporangiales > Thermomonosporaceae > Actinomadura > Actinomadura viridilutea. The sequence goes on from NZ_BCQU01000029.1 coordinate 12,399, forward strand.
GACGTCGACTTCGTGGGCACCCTCCCGCCGCAGGGCTGCTCGGTGCCCTACGACGGCGACAACGAGGGCCACGGCGGCGCGCTGGTGACCGACGTGGCCGACCGGAACCTGCTCCCGGGATGGCTGGCGGCCACGCGTCCCGACGTCGTGATGATGCCCTTCGGCACCAACGACGTCTGGAGCAACCGCCCCACCAGCGCGATCCTCGCCGCGTACACCACGCTGGCCGGCCAGATGCGGGCGAGCAACCCCGCGATGAAGGTCCTCGTCGCGCAGATCATCCCGATGAACCCGCCCGACTGCCCCGAGTGCGCCGGCCGCGTCATCGCCCTCAACCGGGTCATCCCCGACTGGGCCGCCGCCAACTTCACCGCCGAGTCCCCGATCATCGTCGTCGACCAGTGGACCGGCTTCGACACCTCGGCCGACACCTACGACGGCGTCCATCCCAACGACTCCGGCAACCAGAAGATCTCCGACCGCTGGTACCCGGCCCTGGTCACCGCTCTGGACGCCGCGACCCCGCCGTCGCAAAGCTGACCCTGACGGCTTCACGCTGCTGGCAGTGGTACACCCGTTGACCGCCTGCCAGGATCCGTGGCAGGCGGGCACGTTGCGCCATGGTGCCCTGGTGCGCGGTGACCGGCAGCGGCAGCGCCCGCTGCCCGTGCTCGGATGCCAGATGGATCGTGGTCGTCAGCCCACCGCGTGAACGCCCCAAAGCGTGATCAGCGGGTTCCTCGCCCACCGCACCCGGCGGATTCTTCTGTCGGTTCGACGCTTACGGGCGGCATCCTGATGCGCCAGGACGATCACACGGGTTGACGCTCACCGCCCACGTGATCACGCCTGCCGCATCCGCCCGTGCCTGCAGACCGGCGACGATCCGCGCCCGCAACCTCGCCCGCTGCCGTTGCGGTGGTGGTTGGCGCCGCCTGCGGCACACCCGAGGGCCCTGTGCCCGCCGCGTCCAGGGATGCGCATCGCTGACCCCGGCGGAGCCCGAAGGCACCCGGGCAGTATTTGGTCGACTCTTTGTTTCTGCCCCGTTTGGCTTTATATATTCCAAGCTGGGTAGGTCTTTGTGTGACGTATCTCTGAAAGGTGTGCGAGAGTGCACTGACCACTCCGTGATATTCGCTTTTCTGTGCGGTGATACCACTGTGTGGTGATTAGAAGTGAAATAGTGCGGTATCTATGGTGATGTCAGATTCGTTCACGCTGATCTGATCGGCGTACGGATCACCGGGCTGGGGGGACGCTCTGATGATCTCGGTTCTGATCGCCGTGTTGGTCCTCGCTGCGCTGGCGTTGGCGCCGTGGCTGTCCCAACTGGGCGGCGGCGTCGATGTCGAGCTGTGGGAACGCGGACGCAAGGCGTTGCGAGCGGTCATGACGGGCGAGGAAGAGGACGCCGAGGCCGACGCCGGGGACGGGAGGATAGAACCCACGGGCAACGTGCGGATCCTCCCCACGAAGAAGCAGGACGATCGAATCGAAGAAATCGAAGACGACGACGAAGACGTGATGATGGAGCCTCCGACCGCCCACACCGCCTGAGACGGTCGGTCGCAGCGGCCCCGGCGTGGAACCAGCCATTGTTCGTGCCGGGGCCGCTCACTGCGCGGGGCGCCCTGATCCCGCCGAAACGCCGCGCTGGGAAGAACCCGGGGTCACAGCAATGAGGACTGGCCGCCGTCGTAGACCAGCAAGCCGTCTTCTCTCTGTCGGGCCGCCGGGAAAGGGGTGTGGCCGGTCAGGTGCCCATCGTGCATGAGGTGGGCCACGGACACGTCCCGTACCATCACGAGGAAATCGGCGAGCAGGCGGCGGTGGCAACGCCACCAGACGCTCTCGCTGCACATCACCGCCGTCGCGCCGCCGGCGGCGTCCGCCTTGTCCGCCTCGGCCAGCAGATCATCGACGGCGGCCGAGAACTCCGCGGTGCGCATGTGCGCGGCGTAGCCGCGGAACATCTCTTCCCGCCAGGCCAGGTCCGGCGAGTCGCCAGGCGGACGCCGGAACCCGCCGAGGCGCTTGTCCCAGCGATAGGCGATGCCCTGCTCGGGCAGCCACCGCTCCAGCTCGCGCCGCGCCACGTGCGGGTTGCGTCGGCTGCCGGGGGCGATACGGATGTCCACGACCAGCCTGACGTTCGCGCCGTTCAGCAAGCGCGTGAGCAGATCGCGGTCCGCGGTGCCGTGCCCGAAGGTGATCAGTGCGCGTTGCGGGTGCATCCTTGCCTTTTACCCGACCCGTTACCCGACCCGGTGCGCCCACGCCCGCGGTTGGCGACGCGTGGCCCCGTGACGTGCGCGGGACGGATGTGCGATGGCAGGTGAGTGCGCCCGTGACGGGGGGCACCGCGACCAGGAGCCGTCCGAGGGGGTCACAGGAGCACAGCAGTGAATGTGCGTCCGAGGGAGACGAGGCAGGCATGAGCCTGTGGACTGCCGATATCCACGCCACCGTCACCCTCGCCGTCGACATTGGCCGATGGGCGGCCCGCCCGTGGCTCTCCAGCCGCGGATGGCGTGCGGTCGCCTGGTAGATCGCGGATTTGCCGGTGCCGGTCGGCGCTCCGCCTGTGCCTCGCGGCCTGGCCGGGTCCGGCTCCTATCACTGCCAGTGGGGCGTGATCCGCTGCTTCACGTCATACTTTTGCGGCAACGTCCTCTTCACCTCGTCGGCCGCCGGGCAGCCGCGGCCGCCCGCCCACCGGCCAGAGACCGCGTCCCGCGAGGGGACCGAGGGCGCGTGGGGCGGCGAGAAGCGGGACGCCAAGTGGCGACCAGGGCGGCGGCGAGCAGCAGTTCGGCGATGTCCCCGCCGTAGTACATGATCTCCGCGGCGCCGCGGACCTGTGCGATGGGCGCGCGCACGTCGACGAGGTATCCGCCGTACATCAGCTGTGCGATGACGGCGTGCGCGGCGATGGCCGCGCCGAGGACGACGAGCCGGGCCGGGACGCCGGGCCGCGAGGGCGCGGGATCGGGGCCGGCGATGACCCACGCGAACAGGCAGCCCGACAGCAGGAAGTGGGCGTGGACCAGCCGGTGCAGGACCGGGTCGGCAGCGGTGGCGTCGTACAGGGGCGTGAAGTACAGGACGGCCATGCCGCCGCCGGTCAGGGTCAGCGCGGTGACGGGGTGGGTCGGCGGCCGCAGCGCCCGGCTGCGCAGCACGCCGGTGAGCCGCCTCGCGTGCTTCACGGGCAGCGCCCGCAGCAGCACGGTGATCGGGGCGCCCATCACCAGCGCCACCGGGGCGTACATCCCGATCAGCAGATGCTGCAGCATGTGGCCGCGGAAGTCCCGGTGGGCGAACGCTGCGAGCGGAGGGAGCAGGGCCACGGCCAGCAGCACGCATCCGGTGAGAAAGCTCGCAGTACGCCGGCGCGGCAGCGGGCGCCGCCCCGAACGCGCGGCGCGCCGCACCAGCAGCAGGTAGACGGCCGGGAGCAGCGCGACGAGGGCAAGCGGCGGCAGGACGTCCCAGAGCCCGTCGCCGCGCTCGGGCAGCGGATGATCGTGCATCATGTGCTCCGCGGCCGACCGGGGGCGTCGCCGTCCCCGGAGGCCGGTTCGGGGGTGATGGGATCGCCGGTGCGCCGCACGAGGTGCCCGGCGGCCACCAGCACGGCGCCCAGCACCAGAAAGCCGATGTCCCACCAGAGCTGGTAGGGACCGCCGCGCACGTGATGGATCGCGAGAACGTGGTGGTCGACGACGCCTTCGACGAGGTTGAACAGCCCCCAGCCGACCAGCATCCAGCCCCACAGCACCCGGGAGGCCCAGACCCGGCGGCGGCCGCCGGTCACCCGCGAGTACAGGAGGGCCAACCCGGTCAGCACCGCCAGCCAGCACACGACGTGAAAGATCCCGTCCCACACCGTGTTCATCTCCAACCCGGAGACGGTGCGGGGGTCGTAGTACTTCACGCCGATGTTGTCGCTGTCGGTGCCGGTGAGCATGTGGTGCCACCTCAGCAGTTGGTGCAGCAGGATGCCGTCGACGAACCCGCCGAGCCCCACTCCCAGCACGATGCCCGGCAGTCGCAGGCTCGCCGGCTCGGCTTCATCTCGAGTCCGGGCAGTCACAGTGGTCACGGTCCGCTCTGTTCCCGACGGCATGGGGAAAAACCAGGACCGTGCCGGGACGTGACCTGTTTCCCCGGACGCCGTGTCGAGACGGGCTCGTCCGCCCGGACCGGGGTCCGGCCGCGCTGGGATGACACCAGGAGGTGATCATCCTGGTCGTCGTCGCCGGAGCGACGGGGACGAACGGGCGTGAGGTGACCCTGCACTGGGCGCCGTCGGGAACGGCATGCGCTGAACCGTGCAGCTCGGCAGTCGACCCACGCGGTGACGTATGCGGGGGCCAGACCCATCGTCACGGACGCCCGCGCCGCGTCGCCCGGCACGTCGAGTCCGCACCCGACACGAAGGAGCGTCACCCGCGCGGACGCACCGCGGCGGCCGGATATGAGGGGTCGGCAGGGTCTGTCAAGATGGCCGCATGGGTGGTTCGGAGATGCGGGTCTACGGGGGTGTCACCGGCGCCGACCGCATGGCCGAACGCCGGGCGCAATTGATCGAGGCCGGACTGGACCTGCTCGGCGGCACCGAGGGCGACCAGCTCACCGTGCGCCGGGTGTGCCGCAAGGCGGGGCTCACCCCCCGCTACTTCTATGAGAGCTTCGCCGACCGCGACGAACTGGTGTCGGCCGTCTACGACCACGTCGTGCAGACCATCGCCGCCGGGGCCCTCGCCGCCGTCGAGGCCGCCGGACCGCGGGCCGAGGCGAAGATCCGCGCCGGGCTGACCAGCATCGTCCGGGCCGTGGCGGAGGACCGCCGGCACGGGCGGGTGCTGTTCTCCGTCACGCTGACCGACCCGCTGCTGGCGCGGCGGAGGCTGGAGTCGTCGCGGTTCTTCGCGCGCCTGCTCATCGGGCAGGCGCGCCAGTCCTACGGTGTCCCGGACAGTCCGCAGCTGGAGCTCGTCGCGCAGTTCGTCGTCGGCGGCCTCGCACAGACGCTGACCGCCTGGCTGGCGGGCACGCTGTCGCTGAGCGAGGCGGAGATCGTGGCCGAGTGCGTGGAGATCTTCACCGCCCTCGCCGATCGCAAAGCGCCCGCGGCGTCCGGCTGATCCCGCCCCGCCGGGTGCCGTTCGGCGGTCAGGCCCGCGCCCGGCGCCGACCTGCCGCCACCGGACGGCCCGAGGCTGTGCCGACGGTGAGAGCGGGGGTCGCCTCACCGGCGCTTCCCGAAGACGTAGCACTCAACCTGGGCGCGCTGGTAGCTCATGCCGCGTCGGACGTACTCGCGCACGCAGGCACGCTGACGGGCGCTGAGCTTGAGCTCGCCGCACACGGTCACGCTCGAATACGTGCGGCAGCGCAGGGCGGGGTTCCAGGCTCCGATCGTGTACTTCTTCTTGGTCTCGGCGCGGCAGGCCTGGCGGGCGGCCTTGCCGTCGGCGTACCGGCACTGGTCGAGGAGCGTCCGGTATTGCGCCGGGCTGACGGGCTCCTTGTCGGTGCAATCGGTGGCGTGCGCGGCGCCCGAGGCGGTGAGCGCCGCCATCGCGGCGAGCATCACGATCGAAATGACCTTGTTCACAGCGTCTCCTCTCTGCTGATGGGCGTGTTCGCATGGCCTGGTCCTCCGGCCGCATGACGAGCAAGGAGCCACCCGGCCGTGAGCCATGCGTTGGACGCTGCCGTCGGCCGTCCCGCCACCGCGACAGGCCACTCTCTCTCACATGTTGTGCACTCAGCCGGCCCCCAGGGGGAGTTCGCGGTGATACCCCAGAATGCGGACCCGATTCGCCCCCGTAGATCTACTGTCCGGACGACGCCGGGCGACGCCGGCCCGGCTGCCCCCGGTGTCCGGCCGCTTCCTCCGGTGTCCGCGCGAACCTGGCACCCCGGTGCAGGCGCGGTCTCCACGTGCACACCGCAGACCCGGATGACGGTGTCATCCGCCGTTGGAATCGGCGCGGCGGTCCATGCGGGCCCCGGCCCCCAGGCGTCGTACGGCGGAGCGAACCGACGGGTCCTGAACGCCGCGCCGGGAACCGCCGCTCGGCCTGACCGGACAAGGACGGCAGAGGCCGTTGATCGCGTCGCCGTCGGACGGCCCTTCCGACAGGCCACGGTCGGCAAGCCGATAGTCCCTGGTCAGGGCGGTGGCGGGGCTCGCGCCGGGCGGCCGCCGTAGATCCACTCGGACAGGATGGCTGATATGCCTCAAATTCTTGACTGATTCCAAAAAATGAGCCAGGCTGTCCGACGTGGCCAAGCCCATGGACTTCCCGCGGATGCTGCGTGAGGCCGGACTGCGCGTGACCCGCCCGCGTGTGGCGGTGCTGAGCGCGGTGCACGCGCATCCGCACGCGGACACCGACTCGGTCCTCTCCGCCGTGCGCAGGGAGCTTCCGAAGGTGTCCCACCAGGCCGTGTACGACTCGCTGCACGCGCTGACGTCGGCGGGCCTGGTGCGGCGCATCCAGCCCTCCAGGTCCGTGGCCCGCTACGAGACGCGGACCGGAGACAACCACCACCACATCGTGTGCCGGTCCTGCGGGGCCATCGCCGACGTCGACTGCGCCGTCGGCGAGGCGCCCTGCCTGACCGCCTCCGACGACCGCGGCTACGCGATCGACGAGGCCGAGGTCATCTACTGGGGCCTGTGCCCCGGCTGTTCCGCCGCCGAAAGTCCTTGAGACGCCCCGCTGAGCCCCGAAAGGAAAGACATGGCTGAGACCAACGAGACCACCGCCTACCAGACGAACGAGGAGAGCGCCGGAGGCTGCCCGGTTGCGCACGAGCGGCTCCCTCACCCGACCGAGGGCGGCGGGAACCGCAACTGGTGGCCCAACCGGCTGAACCTGAAGATCTTGGCCAAGCACCACCCCGCGGCCAACCCTTACGGTGAGGACTTCAACTACCGCGAGGCGTTCCTGAGCCTCGACCTCGCCGAGGTGAAGCGCGACATCGCGGAGGTGCTGACGACGTCCCAGGACTGGTGGCCCGCCGACTTCGGCCACTACGGTCCGTTCATCATCCGGATGGCGTGGCACAGCGCGGGCACCTACCGCATCGACGACGGCCGCGGCGGCGCCGGGACCGGCCAGCAGCGTTTCGCGCCCCTCAACAGCTGGCCGGACAACGCGAACCTCGACAAGGCCCGCCGGCTGCTGTGGCCGGTGAAGAAGAAGTACGGGCGGAAGATCTCCTGGGCCGACCTGATGATCCTCGCCGGCAACGTCGCCCTGGAGACGATGGGCTTCAAGACCTTCGGCTTCGCCGGCGGCCGCGAGGACGTCTGGGAGCCCGAGGAGGACGTCTACTGGGGGCCCGAGACCACCTGGCTCGGCGACGAGCGCTACTCCGGCGACCGCGAGCTGGAGAACCCCCTGGCCGCGGTGCAGATGGGCCTCATCTACGTCAACCCGGAGGGGCCGAACGGCAACCCCGACCCGCTCGCCGCGGCCCGCGACATCCGCGAGACGTTCCGCCGCATGGCGATGAACGACGAGGAGACCGTCGCCCTGATCGCCGGCGGCCACACCTTCGGCAAGACGCACGGCGCCGGCCCCGCGGAGAACGTCGGCCCCGAGCCCGAGGGCGCGCCCCTCGAGGAGCAGGGCCTCGGCTGGAAGAACAGCTACAAGAGCGGCAAGGGCCCCGACACGATCACCAGCGGCCTTGAGGGGACGTGGACGCCCACTCCGACCAAGTGGGACAACTGGTACTTCGAGAACCTGTTCCGCTACGAGTGGGAGCTGACCAAGAGCCCGGCGGGCGCCTACCAGTGGCGGCCGAAGGACGGCGCCGGCGCCGGCACCGTCCCCGACGCCCACGACCCGACGAAGACGCATCCGCCGACGATGCTCACGACCGACCTGGCGCTGCGGTTCGACCCCATCTACGAGCCGATCTCGCGGCGCTTCTGGCAGAACCCCGACGAGTTCGCCGACGCCTTCGCGCGGGCGTGGTTCAAGCTGACCCACCGCGACATGGGGCCGGTCACCCGCTACCTCGGCCCGGAGGTCCCGAGCGAGACCCTGCTGTGGCAGGACCCGATCCCCGAGGTGGACCACGAGCTCGTCGACGCCGCCGACATCGCCGCGCTCAAGGAGCAGATCCTCGCGTCCGGCCTGTCGGTGTCCCAGCTCGTCAAGACCGCCTGGGCCGCCGCCTCGACGTTCCGCGGCAGCGACAAGCGCGGGGGCGCCAACGGCGGCCGCATCCGCCTCGAGCCGCAGAACAACTGGGAGGTCAACGAGCCCGAGCAGCTGGCGGCGGTGCTGAGCACGCTGGAGGGCATCCAGCGGTCCTTCAACGACGCCCAGACCGGCAACAAGAAGATCTCGCTGGCCGACCTGGTCGTGCTGGGCGGGTGCGCCGCCGTCGAGAAGGCCGCCAAGGACGCCGGGGTCGACGTCGAGGTGCCCTTCACGCCGGGGCGCATGGACGCGTCGCAGGAGCAGACCGACGTCGAGTCCTTCGCCGTACTGGAGCCGACTGCGGACGGCTTCCGCAACTACCTCGGCAAGGGCCACCGGCTGCCGGCCGAGTACCTCCTGATCGACCGGGCCAACCTGCTGACGCTGAGCGCGCCCGAGATGACGGTCCTCGTCGGCGGTCTGCGGGTGCTCGGCGCCAACTACAAGGGGTCGCAGCTCGGCGTCTTCACCAAGACGCCCGGGGTGCTGACCAACGACTTCTTCGTCAACCTGCTCGACATGGGCACGACGTGGCACCCGACGTCCGAGGAGTCCGAGACCTTCGAGGGCCGCGACTCCGTCACGGGCGAGGTCAAGTGGACCGGCAGCCGCGTCGACCTCGTGTTCGGCTCCAACTCGGAGCTGCGCGCGGTCGCGGAGGTCTACGCGAGCGACGACGCGCGGGAGAAGTTCGTGCACGACTTCATCGCCGCGTGGGACAAGGTGATGAACCTCGACCGGTTCGACCTCGTCTGACGTCTCACCCGCGTTGACGTCCAGGCCGGCCCGCACGGGCCAGCCTGGACGCTCGCGTTCTCAGGCGCTTGCCGTACGCAGGCTTCGGGTCCGGCAGAAGCAGCGCCCCGCGCCCGGTTCGCAAAGGCGTCCACTCCTCACAGCGGCTCGGCCGACACCGCTGGACGATCAAGCGCGCCACTGCACGGCTCAACGGCTTTCGCCGCCCGCATCGACACTACGAACGCTCCGCCCGGCACTTCCTCGCCGTCGCCGACGACTACTCCCGCCGCCTCGCCACTGGATCACCTCTACAGCGGGAGGACTCGCCCGAGTGGGGGCGGTCGGTGAGCGTGCCCAGAGAGGTCAGCCGGTCTCCCGGCACTGCGGACACAGACCCCAGAACGTGACCTCGGCCTCGTCCACGAGGTAGCCGGCGTCGTCCACCGGGTCCAGGCAGGGCGCGTCCCCGACGGTGCAGTCGACGTCCTTGACCGTTCCGCAGTTCCGGCACACGAGATGATGGTGGTTGTCGCCGACGCGCCCCTCGTACCGGGCAGGGCTCCCGGCCGGTTCGATGCGGCGGACCAGCCCCGCCGCGGTGAGCGCGTGGAGGGCCTCGTAGACCGCCTGAAGGGAAATGTGGCCCACGCGGTCGCGCACGCCTGAGGCGATCGACTCGACGTCGAGGTGGTCGCCCTCTCGGACGGTCTCGAGCAGCGCGACGCGGGCCGCCGTCACCCGCAGGCCGGCACCGCGCAGCTCCTCGGCGGTGGACGGGGACTGGGATGCGGTCATGGGCCCTAGAACCACCTTTGAAAACGCGAACGATTCGAGACAGCGAATAATGCAAGTCTAAGTCAAGATACGGTATGCCCCTAGTAAGTGCATCTTTGGGGTCGAACGTCCGGAACCGCGGACGGTGGCACTGCCCTGGGGCAACGACGAGCGAGGCGTCGCCAAGGGCAGGAGTGCGGCATCACATCGCCCGCGGTACCGGCCAAGAGACCGCCGCTTCGACCAGCGGAAACATGGCGTGAACCGATGGACCCGCAGGCTGACCCCACACAGCCGTCCGCTCAGAGACGACCAGCCGAGCCCGAAGCGAAACCCCGGCCGCCCTCGCTCGCGCAAGCCCGTGACGAACGGTCAGGCAGCGGTGACGAAGTGACGTCGGCCGTAGATGCTCCGCACATATGGAGCGGATGCGCGGAGCATGTCGCCCAGCCGATGACCGTGCGGGAAGTCCTCCGGCCCATCTGCGCCGCGGTCACGCTGGGCGTAGGCATCCTCAAGCCGCGCTCAGGGAGGACAAGCCGATCCTTGGGCCCGTCTCGCAATCCGGCGGAGCGTGCGGGAAGCCGTAGACGGGTCCAGATGTCGCCATGCCCGCCCCGCCTCCACACTGGCGAGGCGCCTGCCCGGAGCAGGAGGCGGGTCGTCTGTGTCCGTCTGGCCTGTTGCCGCCTCTCACAGTGCTCACTAGCATCGACCCCGTGATTGCCGGGTTGGCTACGAGCCGCGCACAGAAGGGTTACCCGGCCGCTGCTTGATCGCCGCGCGGGCGCGAGGCCCGCCCTCCCGTTGCGAGATGCGCCGAGGACTGCTCGCAACGGAAGGAGGTGCACAGTGAGCTGGCAGGAATTCATCGCCCGTCACCAGGTCGGCGACGTCATCGAAGGCGTGGTGACCGAGCAGATGCCGTTCGGGGCCTTCGTGGAATCGGAGGGCTGCACCGGACTGGCCCATGGGCACTCGTGGCCCGTGGGCACCCGCGTCTCGGTCAAGATCCTCGCGATCGACCCCGAGAAGCAGCGGTTCAGCCTGGACGCCGCCTGAGCGGACGTCGGGCCTGGTCCTGTTCGTGACCGCCACGGGCGCGGGTCGTCCCTGGGAATGCCGACCGAAGGGTGACGTCTGGAAGCCCGCCCGCCTCGGGCACCCGGGAGATTGATCGGTCACCAGCGGGCGTACATCGGGGGCGACCCCCCGCCCTACCGCACGCACTGTGCGGTTCGGCTGAACGAGTCGGCAGAGCAGGAAGGGCCGCCCGATCAGGCTGTGTTCAGCCTCAACGCGGACACCCCACCGGGCTTGCGTTCGACCGCAGTCCCCAGGGTGACCAGGACCAGGGGACCGACGTCCTTGCGGACCTGCATGGCAGTCCCCGATCGAAGGGACCGATGATTCGTTCAGGCGGCGGCTGCTGCCACGGCGAGGAGCAGCATCAGCACCAGCAAGACGCCGGCGACGCCCAGGAGCACGTACGTGAACGCCGCGCCGGGCCACTTCTGCGGTCCCACGCCGAACGCACCGCCCATGAACACGACCATGGGTGCGCGGTATTCGAGCGCCACCTGCTGACCGGGCTGCACCGGCACGGTCAGGTCGGCGTGGCCGATCTCCGACGGCAGCAGGTACGGGATGTGGATCCGCAGGTGGTGGTTGCCCGGCGGCAGAGGCAGCACGTTGACGCCCCACCTTCCCTGCTGGCGGTACCCGTTGATCGTGATCACGGGGGTGAAGGCGCTGTACATGAAGGCCAGCGGATGGTGCTTGATGTCGACCGTCACCTGGCCGCCGCCGCTCGCGGGGTGACCCGGCGGCTGAGCGTACTGAGGGGGCTGACCGGGCTGCGGCCCGCCCGGTGCACCTTGCCAGGGGGTGCCCCAGGCGTTGTTGCCCGGCTGCTGAGGGTGCTGCGGATTGTTCATAAACCGTTTTCGTGGCGTCGTTTGGGCAGACAAACGCCCAAAAGGGGTTAGGGAAGCGCGCTGATCAGGAGTGTACGGTGCGTAGGCGGTCCTGTGCGAACGATCTGTGCACTCGCCTCGTCTGCGAGCGAACTGCAGGCGACTTCCCGCGCCCTCGCTCTCCAACGTCCGCCAGAAGGCGAGACGTGCCCCAGGGATCGGATCGTCCTGCCGGAGTGCGGTCTGAGGACGCCCACGCCGGCGTGACCACCGCGTAGATGTTCCGCAGGACCTGCCTGCCGCTTTCCGCAGCTCGTCGACCGTCAGACATGCTTCGCGCATCCGCTCCATGTTGTGCACGGAGCACCTACGGCCGATGTGCCTTGCAACTGAGCACACGAACCACGGCTTGACTGACGCCTCCTTCCTTGCCGTTCGGCATCCGTCATGGATTGCATGAGCGGGGGCGTTCCAGCTTCCGCAGCCAGATGTTCAGGTCAGTACCTGCGAACCGAACTGAATGAAAACTGGCCGTTTCCTTCATAGACTCGCAGGTCAGCAAGTGTCGGCCCCGCGCACGCGGGGATGGTCCGTGTGGTCTGCCTTTTGGCCACAGGTCGAGCGTGTCGGCCCCGCGCACGCGGGGATGGTCCTTCCTGCGCAGCTCGGTCATGGACAGGTCCGGGGTCGGCCCCGCGCACGCGGGGATGGTCCCACGCCCGGCCATGTCGGACAGCTCATCGGCCGGTCGGCCCCGCGCACGCGGGGATGGTCCCGAGCCGGACATCTGCTCGTCTACATCCCCGTCGTCGGCCCCGCGCACGCGGGGATGGTCCGTACTACTACGGCGGCGGCCTGGCCGTGGGCCCGTCGGCCCCGCGCACGCGGGGATGGTCCCATCGCCGGGCAGCTGGGCGGCAGCAGGCGCCGGTCGGCCCCGCGCACGCGGGGATGGTCCCATCGCCGGGCAGCTGGGCGGCAGCAGGCGCAGGTCGGCCCCGCGCACGCGGGGATGGTCCCCCGAGGCCGCGTCAAGAGTCGCCGGGGCAGTGGTCGGCCCCGCGCACGCGGGGATGGTCCGTCCAGATGGACTTTAGCGTCACCGTCAGTGTCGTCGGCCCCGCGCACGCGGGGATGGTCCCATGGCCGGACATGACGGCGGCAGCAGGCGCCGGTCGGCCCCGCGCACGCGGGGATGGTCCCATCGCCTACGAGACGCTCCGGGCCATGCGTGCGTCGGCCCCGCGCAGCGGGGATGGTCCCAGTCGGACCTTGCGGACCGTCTGGAGAGCCTGGGGCGGCCCCGCACATGTGGGGATGGTCCCCTCGTCAGGTGGCGGATGGAGTACACGTGCGGGTCGGCCCCGCGTATGCGGGCATGGTCCCGTCACCGCGTATAGCTGACCCCACCGGAACATGTCGGCTCCGCGCACGCGGGTGATTCGGAACGATGTTCCCGCCGATCCGGCGTCGAGTTGGCCCGCACAAGTCGAGGTGGCCACGGCTGCGAGGGGCTTCGACCCAACAATGAGTTGGCCGCGCGGACATTTGGGACTGGGATCCCACGCCTGGCGGTCGCTGGCGGCTGTGTCGGCCCAGCGTGGGAAGGTCCGGACGAGTAGACCATGGGCCCGCTGCATGGGCGGCCTCGCGTACGCGGGATGGTTCCACGAACTCCGGACGCAGTTCGCTGTGGTGCTGCCGCATGGTGTGTGCGAGGTTGGTCCGCAGGCAACCCAGAAGGTCGAGGCGCGGTTGTCTGGCGGCGCTGCGTTTGCGGGGATGCTCCGCTCGGGCGTGCGTCTGGCCGTGTGGGGCAAGGCTTCGACAGGAGGGCCTGGGGTACCGCTGGACAGCATTGCGGACTCCAAAGGGAACGCTTGTCTTCCAGCCCAGGTATGTCTTCTGCGCATGGCTGACCGGCCCACCGGGCACCCTCGATGCCGTGACCGCCCCACACGCACCGGCAGCGTTGGCCGCGCTTCTCGTCGCCGCATACGTCGATCGCGACGGCAGGCAGGCGGATGCGCTCATCAACGGGTTGACCGACCGCCAGCGGCAGCAGCTGCTGGACGCCCTCGGCGCGCTGGCCCGGTCCACCCGCACCGCGGTGTCCGGTGCAGACGGTCACGTCCCCGGAGTCGGTGACGCCCGGTCGCTCGATGAGCGAGTGCACGAGGTCCTCGCGCAGGTCACCGACGTGGACACCGAGGCCGCGCTGCAAAGCTACCTGCACCGGCCGCGCACCATGCCCGGAGAGACGCCTGCGGCGTCGGCCGCCGAGGTCACGGCGATGGTTCACGCGAGTGCCGCCTACGCCGCGGTGCTGATGGAGTCGCGGCCGATACCGCCGACGGTGTTGGCGGCGGGTCTGCGTGCGATGGCCCGACATGTGCAGGGCCCTGCCCCGGAGCAGTGACCCCTGGTCAGCGGCGTGCCGACCGGTTCGGGGTGTCCGCGGCGAGGGGCGCGGTCGGGTCATCGTGGTCCCGCTGCGCGGTCTCGGCCGAGCCGTCCTCGGGCATCACCACCGGCGCGGGCGCCTCCCAGCCTTCGCGTTCCAGCGCGCGCAGGAACGCCTCGACCATCACCGGGTCGAAGTGCTCGCCCGCGCAACGTCGAAGTTCCTCCACGGCTTCTTCGGTGCTGAGCGCGGGCCGGTAGGAGCGGGTGGAGGTCATGGAGTCGAACGCGTCGGCCACCGAGATGACCCGGGCGAACTCGGGGATCTCGTCGCCGGCCAGGCCCATCGGGTAGCCGGTGCCGTTCACCCGCTCGTGGTGGTGCATGATCCCCGCCAGCGCCTCGTCCAGGAAGCCGATCTCCCGGACGATCTCCAGACCGCGCATCGGGTGCAGCTGGATCGCGGCGAACTCCTCCTCGGTCAGCTTCCCGGCCTTCTGCAGCACCTTGGTGGGGACGCCGAGCTTGCCCACGTCGTGCAGCATGCCCGCGTACCGGATCGCCTCCACCCGGTCGGGCCGCATGCCGATCTCGCGCGCGATCATCACCGACCCGCGGGAGACCCGTTCGGAGTGACCGCGGGTGTAGTAGTCCTTGGTCTCCACCGCCTGGCACAGGGCGGCCAGCGTGGCCGCGTGGGCCTTCTGCTGGGCGTGGGTCTGCTCCAGCGCCCAGCGCGCGATGAACAGCGGCAGCAGCACCAGCACCGCCGCGAACGTGCCCACGTGCGGCCACAGGCCCGCGATGAGCAGGCCGAACATGCCGTAGCCGAGGCAGCTGACCGCCAGGTCCCGGCTTTCGCGCAGCAGCTCGCGCGGCGCCGCCTGCTTGGACAACAGCAGGATCCCGGCGAGCAGCAGCAGGTTGACCCCGACGAAGGTGACGGCCGCGGCGACGAACGGGACGATCACCTGTTCGACCCAGTCGGCCTGGCCGGGTTGGAGCGGGCTGCCGCCGAGGAGTTCGAACACGGCGCCGGCGGTGTACCCGCTGATGGCGAACTGCGCGCCGTTGAAGAGCCGCTTGATCGGGGCCAACAGGCGCTGCCCGGTGACGAGGGCGGACAGCCCGAGGAGCGCGGCGCCGCCGGGGCCGAACAGCACGACCGACGCCAGACTGGCCGCGAACGCCAGCGACACTCTGGCGCTTTGCACGACGCCGAGCCGCGCCGGCGCCGAGTCGCAGACCCAGAACAGGACGGCCAGCACCGCGAGCGTGGTCCAGTCGCGCGTGGAGAATTCCGCCGTGGCGGCGGTGAGAGAGACGGCGATCAGCCAACCGGCCAAGGTGAGCGTGGCGCCGACATAGGCCCAGGCTGGACCGGGGAGTTTGCGCATGGTGCCGCCTCCTGCGGGTGAGGTGCTGGGGCACTCCTCCTCCACAGCGTAACGACATGATCACGCCAAGCGGTCGCTGATCGGTGAATCCTGGACAAGTTGTGACGTGCGATTGGAAGCTGTCGCCGCCTCAGGTCGGGCGTGTCCCGGGACGGCGCGTGACGCCTGATCGGACTCGCACCTGCAGCAGTCGGCCATCTCGGACGATGATCTGCGCAAAACTCCAGCTGCAATGCCACGGGTCGTGCATGACGCTGACGAGAAACGTCTGCGTGCGTCAGACGAGCGCCGACCGCTGTTGAGGACGGCGTCGTGCGACGCCTACCGACACGCACACAAGACGGGCGCCATCACCAGGCGGGACGGTGGGCTTGCGGATCAATGCCGAGAACGTCGTAGAGGTGCTTGCCGCGGCTGGCCCAATCGATCAGCCCCGTGCGGTCAATGAGGAGCAGCCCTGACATTGCCGCGAAGTCCTTCGCGGGTTCGATGAAAGGGTTCGTGGTCACCACCAGCACCAAGTTGGCCTTGGCTCCGCGGGTCTGCCGATGTCGGACCGATGGGTGACGCTGGGGCGGTGCTGCCCGCGTCCGACTACCGAGAAGCATGGGGAAAAGAATGACGTGACCGGGGCGGTAGGCGTTGGGGGGCGAGTGAAGCTTGAACCAGCAGCCTTCGGATCGAGAAGTCGGATCCACCGACTTCGATCAGCGCCGTCCGCTGTCCGCCCTGACAAAACCTAGGTCGGCAGTACTTGTTGCGATGTGGACCGTGCACCTCGGAAGCGATGGCGCCGACGCGCTTGACCTCGGGTGCGGCAGTGGCGAGGATGCGGGTTTGTCTCGGGCGGAGGGCGAACCGGAGGAGTCACGGCGTGGCGCTGGCGATCGAGCGAAACCAACACACGATGCTGGGCCATCGCCAGAACTTCATCGGACGCTCGGTTTCCTACAACACGGCCGCCTGGGACTACCGCGGTCGGACTTGGGCCGTTGAACGGCCCGCGGACGGAGAACCAGCCCGTCGCTGCACTGTCACATGCTCAGTGTGCGGGGAAAGGCTGACCTACAACGTGCACAGCCTTGCGGCAACGCGTCGAAGGCGTGTCCGCCGTTGGATCGCGGCCGCCGTCTTCCTGGTCGCCACCGTACCGGTGTTCGGTCTGATCGCGCTGGACCCCAGCAGTCCTGTCGTGCTGTCCATCGGGTACGGCGGTGGAAGCCTGACGTTCGTCACCAGCTGGGGCCTTGCCCTCAGCGCCGGCCAAGAAAGAGGGCTCGTCGGCCATGGATCCATCTGGCCCGGCTACGCGAAACACAAGTTGTTCGTTCGGAACACCGAGGACGGCCGCTGGGTGTAGCAAGCGAGGCGGCTTCGCCAGAGCCGGTGCCACTCCCATGAGATCCACCAGCTCAAGCACTGCCCGGCTCGGCGTTCGAGGGACGAAGAGCAGAACTGTCCCGTGATGTCGTGGGCACTCCTCACCGCAAGATCACCGGTCAATCCGATGAATCCGGGATAGGAGGGCGATAGGAGGCGCCCGCCTGCGGCGGAGGCGCGGTTCATCTCGCATCAGCAGCATTGCTGGAGCCGTAGATGTGAAAGCGTCCTGCCCTGCTCGTCGCCGACTGCCGGTGACGGTCATCGCCGCAGTTGATGGTTGCGGCATGCCGTCGATGAAGGGAACGCACAGGACGGCCACCACCCGCATGGAGGAGCGCGGGCGGCGTTGTCATGCTCAGGTGCCGTCCCAGCCGTGGAGGGTGAGCGGGGCGCCGGTCAGGTAGGCGCGGATACCGGCGGCCGTGTAGTCGATCGTGTTGGACGGCAGGATGGCAGGGTCCGTCCACAGCAGCTTTCCGCACTTGTGCGGTTCGGCGTTGTAAGGCTCGCCCTTCCAGCGGGAGGCGGCGAAGAAGAAGCCGATCCGTGCCAGGTCCGGGTGCTGCCGGTGGTGCACCACCGCGGCCAGGCGCAGAGCGTCCGGGTCGATGCGGACGCCGACCTCCTCGAACGCTTCCCGGGCGGCCCCGTGCGTGACGGGTTCACCGTCGTCGAGGTGGCCGGACGGCAGGTGCAGCATGCCGTCGCAGTACCCGGTGCCCCGCCGCTCCAGCAGGAGGATCTCTCCACCGCGTTCCAGGATCACGTGGACGTCGATGATCGAGCGGTACCGCTTCTGCTCCGCCATGGAGTTCCTCCGGACGCTGTGGTCGGCGCTGCGGCGCGACCATAACGCCTGGAGGGCGCTTGAGCTGTGAGAACACACAGTTGGCCTGTGGCCGGTGCCGTCTAGAGGGTTCTCAGCCTGTCCCGCAAAACGCGTACCAGGTCGTGCGGCGCAGTGGATGCGCTCTCGAGGCCGCCCACGACACCTCCTGACCGGTGCGCGAACATCTGGGATGCCGTGCGTCCCCGGCCTAGACTGCGTTGCGATGAGCGTCGACGGCACCCAGGCCGATGCTGCGCGTCGAGGGCTGGTCGATCACCTCGTCGCCGAAGGCGTCATCCGCACCTCCGCGATCGAGGCGGCCTTTCGAGCCGTGCCGCGCCACCGGTTCCTCCCCGGCATGCCCATCGCGGATGCCTACGCCGACCGGAGCGTCGTCACCAAGTGCGGCAGCGACGGAGCCCCGCTCAGCTCCGCGAGCCAGCCCACCATCGTCGCCCAGATGCTGGAACAAGCCCGACCGCGGCCCGGATGGCGTGTGCTGGAGATCGGCGCGGGCACCGGATACAACGCCGCACTGCTGCACGAGCTCGTCGGCGGCACCGGACAGGTCACCACGATCGAGATCTACGACGACGTGGCGGCCGCCGCCCGCCGCAACCTGGACGACACCGGGTACGAGGACGTTCTCGTGCTGACCGGCGACGGCGCGCTCGGCGCCCCCGAGCACGCGCCCTTCGACCTGATCATCGTGACCGCGGGCGCCTGGGACATTCCCGCCGCCTGGTGGGCCCAGCTCGCCCCCGCCGGCCGTGTCGTGGTCCCACTGCGCTGGCGCGGCCTCACCCGTTCGCTCGCCCTGGACCACCAGCCCGCCGGACCGGGACGCCCAGCGTCGCTGATCTCACGGTCGATGCACCTGTGCGGCTTCATCGCCATGACCGGCGGAAACGACGGTGAACGTACCGTCGCCCTCGCCGACGACGTCGTCCTGTTCACCGACCCGGACCAGTCCATCGACGGAGAACTCCTGCACGGTGTGCTCGACGCTCCTCGCGTCGAGACGTGGTCGGGAGTGGTCATCGACGGTGACCAGCCCGTGGAAAGGATCCGGTCCATAGAAGGGATCTGGCTGCGGTTGTCCACCATCGAGCCCGGCACCTGCCAGTTCAGTGCCGGTCCCAGCGCGGTTCGCGGCGGTCGGGCCACCCCGGCATCCCCCGTCAACCCGGCATTGGTCGAAGGCGACTCGATCGCCTATCTGGCGTCCCGCCGTGTCGCCGCAGGCGTTTCCCGCTGGGAGATCGGCGCGATCGGCCACGGTCCCCGCGGTGTCGAACTCGCCGAACGCATCGTGGAGCAGATCCGCCTCTGGGCCGAGAATCGGGACGCCCAGCCGACCGTCACCCTGTATCCGGCGGGCACTCCGGACGAGCAGATGATCAGTGGCCCGACCATCGACAAGCGCGACAGCCGCATGGTCCTCACATGGTGACCGCTGGGAAGCCCCTGGTCGGCCTGCTTCACGGTCGTCAAAGTCAGTGAACAGTTCTGGGCTCGCGCCTGCGCTTTGTGATGCGAACGGGAGCATCGCGGCATGCCGGTGGCAGTCATGCCGCCGTGTGCGTCTGCGGCACGTCACCGCAGCGGACGGCCAACAGCGCGATGGCGTCCACTAACCGAATTGGTATGGCAGGCGGCTCAGGGGGAGAGCCCGCTGACCAGGATTCGGTGGACCGGCACGGTATGGGGCTGGGCGATGAGCGCTTCAGGTGTGCGTCTGGGGGGGCCTCTTCCCGTCCGTGTCCGTCGGGCATCGAGCGGCCGCATGCTGGCCGGGGGAGCCCCAGTGACATCGACGGAAGCAGGAGCTAGAAACTACAAGCGTAATAGTATGGCGGCGTTCGGCTGGCGCCGTCGGTCGGCGCGGTGCCTGGTTCGCGAGCCGCGTGACCAAGGAGGGGGCGTAGTGGTCTTCAAGAAGATGATGGGAGCGCTGGGGGTCGGCGGCCCGAAGGTCGACACCGTGCTGGCGGTGCCGAGTTGCCGCCCCGGCGAGTCGCTGTCCGGGGAGGTGCGCATCACCGCCGCCGACTACGACGTCGACATTCAGCGGGTGACCCTGAGCCTGGTCACCAACGTCGAGGTCGAGCACGAGGGCGGGGAGTCCTCCGGTGCGATCGAGTTCCACCGCGTCGACGTGTCCGGGCCGTTCCAGCTGGGCGCCAAGGCCGACAGGCTCATCCCGTTCCGGCTGCCCGTCCCGTGGGAGACGCCGATCACCGAGGTGTACGGGCAGCCGCTGCACGGCATGGTGCTGGGCGTGCGGACCGAGCTGGCGGTGGCCAAGGCGGTCGACAAGGGCGACCTCGACCCGGTCTCGATCGCGCCGCTGCCGTCCCAGGAGCGTGTCCTGCGCGCCTTCGAGCAGGTGGGATTCGTCTTCAAGGGCGCCGACGTCGAGTACGGCCACATTCACGGCGTCGCGCAGCAGCTGCCGTTCTACCAGGAGATCGAGTTCTATCCGCCGTCCGCTTACGCCGGTCGCATCAACGAGGTGGAGCTGACGTTCGTCGCCGACCCCGGCGCTTTGACGGTCGTGCTGGAGGCCGACAAGCGTTCGGGCCTGTTCGGCTCCACCGACCAGATCTTCCGCGTCCAGGTTCCCCACGGCGAGGCGATGGCCGTGAACTGGGAGGCCGACCTGACCGCCTGGCTGGACGCCCTGGCCGCCGGACGCCTCGGCGGTCACGGTGGCCACGGCGGGTACGGCCACCACGGGGGACATCACCATGGCCCCGGCTGGGGCGGTGTCGCGGCCGGCGCGGCGGCGGGCGTCGCGGTCGGCATGGCCGGAGAGATGATCGCCGAAGAGGTCGTCGAGGAGGTCGCTGAGTCGATCTTCGGGGACGAGGAAGACTGACCCGCCCTGACGGTTCCGCCTCGGTGCGTGGAGCGGAATCGCGGCTGAGTCGGGAACCGTCAACGCGCCTCGACCTCGCCTCCGCGCCAGAGTGTCTGAAGGCGATCACCTGCGCGTGAACGCGGCACCGTCCAGGACACTCTGGCCGGGGGCGACCGCCGGTGTTCGGGCGTCGTGGAATGCCGGACGAACCGCGGAGGGATCCTCCCCGTCCGCGGTGCCGGCGGCCGGAGTGGACGGGACGGTGTTCAGTCGGTCGCGCATACCGAGCCGACGCTGAGGAGCCTGCCTGATCGTGCCCCGGCCGCCCTGGGCCGGGGCCCCTCAACGAGATCGAATTCTCAGCACGCCGTCGATCCCCTGATCGTCGTGGACTGCAGGATCGGCGGAGGGGAGCAGGCCCCGACGCGTGCCGTCGATGTCGGCGTGCCGGACCGTCCGGCGGGGTATGCGCCCACCGTGTGCGGGCGCCCGTGCCCAGGAGGCCGCCCGCTGGCTCCTGAGCAGGTATCGGAGAATTCGCTCACTTATGCGGTGATGCCTTCTGCCATCATTTTGACAACCGTAGTTGTCGTAGGGGTTGAGGATTTTGGCGCGAAGGGCACTCGGACAACTGGAGGCGGAAGTCCTGGCGGCGCTCGCGGCTCTCGGCGGTTCGGCCGGAACGGCCGAGCTGCGGTCCCGGCTGGAAGGGAATCCGGCGTACACCACAGTCAACACGATCCTGTTCCGTTTGCATGAGAAAAAGCTGGTCACCCGCGAACGCTCGGGCCGCCACTACCGGTACCGCCTCGCCGTCGACGAGTCCGAGCTTGTGGCCGGCCGCATGCGCGACCATCTGCGGCATGCCAGCGACCCCGGCGGTGTGCTGAGCCGGTTCGTCGAGACCCTCAGCCCCGACGAGGCCCGCAAGCTGCGCGAGATCTTGGACGAGACACGGACCGACGAGTGACGTGAACTGGTTCACCTTCCTGCCGTTCGGCGTGATGCTGGCGCTGAGCGTGACGCTCGGCCGGGTCGCCTTACCGCTGCACCCCCTCTGGTCGGCGCGCCTGCTGTCCACCACGGGGGTGATGACCGTGGTGGCCGCGTTCGGCACCGGCGTGTTCGTCGCGGTCAACTACGGGGCGACGCTCGCGCCGGACGCCGCCGCCCACGTGCCCGAGTGGGCCCTGTTCGGAGACGACCGACCGGTCCCCGCCTGGGTCGGCATCCCGGCGATCGTGCTCTCGGCGGCCGGTCTGCTGGTCGCGGCGCGATTGGCCGTCCGGTGGGTGATCGATCTGCGCGCGGCCCAGGCCGACGCGCGACGACCCCTGGACACCGAAGTGCCCATAGCCGTCGCGGTCCCGGGACGGCGCGGCGGCGTGCTGCTCTCCCGGGGACTGCTGAGCCGTCTCACGGCCCGCGAACTGCAGGTGGTGTTCGAGCACGAACGGTCCCATCTGCGGCATCGCCATCACCGCTATCTGGCGTCGGGCGAGCTGGCCGCGACGGTCCTGCCGCCCCTGCGGGCGTTGAACGACAGGTTGCGGCTGTCGGTGGAACGCTGGGCGGACGAGGACGCGGCGGAGGCGGTCGGCGACCGCAGGCTGGTCGCGCGGACGATCGCGAAGGTCGCGCTGGCCCAATGCCCGGACGGCCGGCACGGACCCGCCGTCCCGTTCGCATGGTCCGGCGTGGTGGAACGCGTGGAGGCGCTCCTGGCGACGCCGCCGGCCAAGAACACCGTCAGCGGTCCGCTGCTGTTCGTCGGCCACGGCCTCGTCACCGGCTCGCTGACCGCCCTCACCCTGCAACTCGACCGCGCGATCGCCTCGACCCTGTTCCCCACGCTCATCATCCGGTGACCTGCGCGCCCCGCCGAGGCCCGAGGGGACGGGGCGCGCAGAGGCTGCCGGGCGCGCTCTGCAATCGCGGCGACCACAGTGCCTCGTTCGGTGAGGTCGCCGGGACCTGTGGCGCGTTGCTCGCCCTTGGTCGACATCCGTTCCGGGCGATGAACTGCCGCGTTCCGTCGCGACCTCACCGAACGTCACGACGTGCCGACGACGGCCGGTTCGTTCAGACCTCCTCGTCGAAGAACTCCACGGCCTCTTCGTAGGCGTCTTCATAGGCCTGCTCGTAGGCGGCCTGCCGGTAGGCGTCCTCGATGGCCTGCTGCTGCGCGTCGGCGATGGCCGCGGCGAACGAGTCATCGTCACCGCCGTCCTCTCCCTCGTCGCCGTCGTCGAGCAGCTCGTTGACGACCGCACCGGCCGCGAACCCGGCGGCCGCGCCGACCACCGCCCCGGCGGCCACCCCGCCCCAGCCCGGACCGCCGCCGTGCGAGTCGTGATGGCCGTGCGCATACCCGGCTCCGTGGCCGCCGTGCAGGTGCGCGGCCACGGCGTGCAGCCAGTTCTGCAGCTCCTGCTCCCAGGCCATGTGCAGCGCCTCGTCGTGCGAGACGTGGTAGCGGCCGTAGACGTCGTCGCCCTCGGTGAAGATGTCGCCGCGACGGTCGGCTTCCAGCACCACCGCCAGCCCGTGCGGGCTCGCCACGAACGTCAACTCGACCTCGTTGATCTGCCCGCTGAACTGCGGCGGGGCGTAGAACTCGATCTCCTGGTAGAAGGGCAGCTCCTGGTGCACGCCCGCGATGTGCCCCTGTTCGACGTCGGCGCTCTTGAACTGGAAGCCCAGCGCGCTGAACGCGTCCAGCACACGCTGCTGCGACGGCAGCGGGCTCACCGAGATCGGGTCCAGATCGCCGGAGTCCACCGCACCGGCGACCGCCAGGTCCGTGCGCACGCCCATGGCCATGCCGTGCAGGTGCTGCCCGTACACCTCGGTGAGGGGAAGCTCCCACGGCAGCGGCAGCTGGAACGGGATCACGTGGTACTGCCCGGCCCCCAGGTGGAAGGCGCCCGCGACAGAACCCCGATAGAACTCCAGGTCCGCGGCTCCCTCGTGGTCGTCGTGCTCGTACTCGGTACGGGTCAGCAGGCCCACCGTCACCTGCTGGACCTCCACGTCATGATCGCCGCCCTGGATCCTGACCTCTCCGGACAGGACGTCGCCCGGACGGCCGTGCGAACCGTTCAGCACCGTCTCGACCGAAGGTCCGCCCACTCCGAAGGCGCCGAGCAGCTGCTTGAAGACCATGCTTCCTCTCTTCTGTTGTCCGTCGGATGTCCGCCGAGCACAGATCGACCGCGTCTCGCCGTTGCGAGGTCGCAGGCGCCGCCGTCCGCCGTACCGCGTCCGCCCCAATCGAACGAGGGCAGGAGCGCATCAGCGCACTCGTCCGTAGGCGGTGGCGCCGAGTTCTTGCACTGGGCAGAACCCAGGTGCGGCAGTGAAGATCATGGACACCGTTGCGGTGCCCACGGTGGGGTCGGCATCGGTGCCCTCGCATCGGGCGGACCCCCGCCGGTCCCATTCGCTGTGAGGATCGTCGCCGCATTGATCGGCACTGCGGCTGCCGGAGCCGTGGGTGGATCGGCTCCGGGCAAGTGGACGGGAAGGGGCCGACGCGTCGCATCGGCTTGGCCGCCGTCGGTGCGGTCCCGGTCGACGACCGCGGACGCCTGATTCTCCGTTGCGGGCCGCGATCTGCACCGACCCCGCACCCCCCGACGCCACTCCACCCGCCGTGCCGGTCGGCGGACGTGCCGAAAA
The DNA here is from genome assembly GCF_001552235.1 of Actinomadura rubrobrunea NBRC 15275. NCBI lineage: Bacteria > Bacillati > Actinomycetota > Actinomycetes > Streptosporangiales > Thermomonosporaceae > Actinomadura > Actinomadura viridilutea. Next base: position 36,620 of record NZ_BCQU01000029.1, read on the forward strand.
GTTAACTACTACAGATGTAGCACAAAGCCGAGTGGCCGACCAACGGAGATCCGTCACGCCCGGCGGTCACAACCCCGTAACCGTCGTCAGGCCGTGGTCGCCGTCGTCCATGACGCGACCCTCGGTCAGGCGAGCCGTCACGGCTATGTGGTGCGAGTTGATGAGGGGGACGTCGGCGTGGTCGAAACGGCGCAGTCAGTCGCCGACGTGTCGCGACCAGCGGCCCCGGTGGGTTGGCCGCGGACACGCCGAACAGCAGCACCGAGGCCAGCGCGTAGATCGCCGCGCACAGCCGTGCGCCCACGGTCGGTCTGAACGCGACCAAGATCTGGCCCGCCACCAACGCGAAAGGGAATGTCCCCGCGTGCAGCCAGCCGCGCTGCTTGCCTTCCAAGAGAGTCGCGCACCGTCTCAGCAGGGAAGCCGAGTGCGCAAGCGAAGAGGACTCAAAGGGATGTTGCCGTGCCTCCCTTCCCTGTACACGCGGTCATGCTTCGCGTCGCCGCAGAACTTACGGGTGATCACGGTGAAACTCGGGACGGTCGCCTCTCCGAACGCGTACAGAAGCTCGGCGCCGTACCAGTCCAAGCCGTCCCACTCCTGGCGGGCGCCGGGCAGGTAAGCCGGGACATCGACCACGACCACCAGCGACGCGTCGAAGGTGGTGCACATTCGGGCAAGTGATCTGCCGGTTCTCGGCGTCGTGAGAATACGGTGCGGGCCGACAGCAGCGCTATCGGCACCGTGAACGCCACCAGCCACCACGACGACCCCGCCCACCCCGCGGCGGCCCACGCCGAGGCGGTCGCGCCGCGGGTGGCGGCGGTCTCCCGCGTGTAGTGGCCGACGCGGCGCTCCAGCAGTCCGCTGGCACAGATGCTGCGCGCCAGCGGCGCGAAATCGCTGCGGGCCGCGCCGCCCGAGGCGCCGCCGCCGACCGGGGCGTCGGAACCGGCGGCAGGCAGGGTGAATAGCATAAGAAGCGAGCAGCCCCTCTCGGTATAGAGGGAGGTCAGGCAGCCGCCGTTGCGCAGCGACTTGTTGGGGGCACCCCGACGATTTGCCCGCCGAGCTGCGCGGGCCCGGCCACGATGTCGGGCGCCCAGCCCGCCAGAGCTCCTTGAAGCGCTCGTCGTCCAGCGGGCGCGCACCAGCGTTTGAGGTCGTAGGTGCGGTGAGGCTGTCAAGTATGAGCACGCCGGCGGCCGGTCGGCGACGGCCCGCGCATCGAGCTTCTCGCAGCGGTGAATGTAGTCGACGAAGCAGCCGGTCCATCCCTTCCGACCGTGACGACGGCAGTCGGGGTGCGTCCAGGACCCTGAAGCCTGGTCAGATGATCAGTGCGTCGCCGTCCATCCACCTGGCCAGGCGGTCCCGATCGATCAGAACGAGCCTGTCCCCGCATTCGTCGAGCGCGGGGGCGGTGAAGGTGTTCGAGGTCACCAAGACGCCGACATGGCCGGTGTAAGAGCTGTGGACGGCGCCGATGAGGTTGCGGACGCGATCCGCGCCGACAGTGCGGCTCTGGCGTTTGCACTGCACGGCAATTTTGCGGCCGTCCGGTGTACGCGCAGTGATATCGACCCCTCGGTCCCCGCTCCTGCCGACGATAGTGACGTGTCGGTAGCCGTCACGGCGAAGAAGTGCTGCGACGAGTTCTTCGAACTGGGGACCGGTCATGGTGTCTACGCGCTCCAGGTGCGCGATCTCGCGGAGTCGCTGCCTCTCCACCTGGGCCTTGTGCGCTTCGATCCCGGCGGCGGCCGAGCCGAGCACCGCCAGCACGATCAAGACGACGATGGCGCCGACGATCCACTGCCAGTATGCGGCGACGAATCTGATCATTGTGGCGATCGGCCAGGCGAGGGCGACCCCTAGAGCAAGGCTTCCTCCGGCGATGCCCAGGTTGATCAGGATGGATCGCGTTCGGCCGGCGGGAACGCGAGGAGAAGGGGGGACTTCCACTCAGAACCTCCGGTATATGCTGCCTGGCTCCGAGGATGACATCTGCTTCCGACATTCCGCCAAGACAAGAACAAGGAGCTGAATTTCGGTCTTTGGCTATCTCTCTAAGGCGATGACCTAATCGCGGCTAATGTGTGCCAAATATGCGTTGAGGTCACCTGTCCGGGTGAGGAGAATCGCAGGGCGGTCGAATCGATCGCGGCAAGGTCGATCACGAACCGGTCAGGCCCCGGCGTGCCGCCGTCCTGCGACGTTGACGCCGCGAGGCGCCAGCCCCAGCGGCCGGTCGGCGGTGGCCCGCGGAACGCCCCAACCCGCGGCGGTGCAAGAGGTCAATGAGCTGGCGGGGGCGCCGGAAGGTGTCGTCCTCAACCGCGGCGACAATGTGCGAGATGCCCGGCGGTCGTCAGCCCCTGGGCGCCCGGCCCGGCCATGTCGATCTCCTTGCCGGTCACGCTCATCACCAGGTCCGGGCCGGTACGAACAGCTGGCGCGTCCGGCGCATGATCACTAGATCGGCCAGTGCGAGGCCGTAGGCAGCCGCGTCCATCGCCGGCCTCGGCGCCACCGACACGGTGGGATCCGGGCGGACGCGCGGATCACGGCCGCGAACATTCGGCCGATGCCCTCCCGGAAGCCCTTGGCCGGCCCTCCGGAACCATGTCAGGCGGGATGGGGCGTCCTGGTGGTGAGTCCTTCCAAGATGAGGCGCAGCAGGCGGTCGGTGCGGTCGCGGTCGGCGGGGGCGTTCTCGCGCACCCACGCCACCCCGGTCAGCAGGTCGAACATCTCCTCCGGGGTCAGGTCGGCGCGCACCCTGCCGGCCCGCTGCGCGGCGCGCAGCAAGGCGGCGCCGCTTTCGTGCATGGCGTTGCACATCTCGTGAGACGGAGTGCCCTCGTCGTACATGCTCTGCGCGAGGATGCCGACGAGCCCGCGGAACGTGCTGAAGTGCCGCACCGCATGGCGCATCCACTCGATCAGGGCTTCCAGCGGGTCGGGCGCGTCGGACAGGCGTCGAGCCAGCTCGACCAGGTCGCCCAGCCCGTCTCGGGTCGCCGCCTCGACCAGGGACGCTCGGTTGGGGAAGTGCCGGTACAGGGTGCCGATCGCGACCCCGGCCTGCGCCGCGATCTCCTCCAGTGAGGCCTCCGCGCCGTCGCTCTCGAACGCCTTGCGGGCCGCGGCGAGGATCGCGTCGTAGTTGCGCGCACCGTCCGCCCGCTTGGGACGGCGGGCGATGTACGGCGCACCGGCGCTCATGGCTGACCTCCCGATTGACTACCTGAGGCTGCCTCAGGTTAACTGCGTGGAGAGAACCTGAGGCTGTCTCACGATAGTACCGGCCACTCTGCACGTCCGGTGCCCCCCCGCTCCGTCGGCCATCGGACGGAGGACGTGGTCCATGCAAGAGCGGAGGTTCGATGAGCGCAGACACCGTGACCGGCGAGACGCGGACCCGCCCGGCGTCCTCCAGAACCTGGGGCCTGATCCTCGGCGCCATCGTCGGCGCCGAGTTCATGCTGCAGCTGGACGGCACGATCGTGAACATGGCGCTGCCCGCGCTCCAGTCCGACCTCGGCCTGTCGGCCGCGTCCGGCTCGTGGGTGCCGAACGCCTTCCTGCTGGCCTTCGGCGGCCTGCTGCCGTCGGCCGGCCGCCTCGGCGACGTGTTCGGGCACCGCCGGGTGTTCGTCGCGGGCGTCGCGTTGATCGTCGTCGCCTCGCTCATCGCGGGGCTGGCCGTCAACGTGGAAATGCTGCTGGTGGGCCGCGCGCTGCAGGGCGCGGGCTCCGGCATCGCGGGCCCGACCGGACTGGCCCTGCTGGCCATCGTGTTCGAGGGCGAACGGCAGCAGCGTGCGTTCGGTATGTACTCCACCATCACCGGTCTCGGGGCTTCGGCGGGCATGGTGCTCGGCGGCCTGCTCACCTGGGCAGGCGACTGGCGGTGGAGCCTGCTGGTGAACGTGCCGGTGGGACTGGCGGTCATCGCGATCGCCCTTGGTGTGCTCGGACTGAAAGACGAGGCCACCCGCTCCCGGCCGCTCGGCCTCCCGAGCGCCGTGCTGGTCACCGCCGCTGTCACCGTGGCGGTGTACGGACTGGTGCACGCCACTGAGGAGGGGTGGGCCGACACCTGGACGGTCGTGCCGCTGGCGGTCTCCGCGGTGCTGTGGATCCTGCTGCCCGTGGTGGACTCGCGGGCGAGCGAGCCGCTGCTGCCGGGGACGGTGTTCGCCGACCGTGCGCGAGTGGGTGCGTTCCTGAACCTGCTGCTCCTGGCCTCTGTGCTCACCGGCTTCCTGATCTACCTGGTGCAGTACCTGCAGGGGGCGCTGCGACTGGACGCGCTGGAGAGCGGCCTGGGCATCCTGCCGTTCGGGCTTGCGCTGCTGGTCACCACGCAGTGGCTCACCAAGCGGCTGGACCGGTTCGACATGAAGGCCCGGGCGGTGGCAGGGCTCGCGCTGGTGCTGGTCGGCGTGCTGTGGCTGAGCCGACTGGACGGCGGCAGCGGTTACCTCGCCGACGTCCTTCCGCCGCTGGTGGTCATGGGAGTCGGCGTCGGGGCGGCGATCGTGCCGTTCAACATGGTCATCCTGACCACGGTCCCCGCCGAGTACGCGGGCGTCACCGCAGGGCTGCTGCAGGCCGCGCTGACGATCGGCGGCTCGCTCGGCCTCGCGGTGCTGCTGATCCCGTTCACCCGGCACGGGCGCGGGCCCGCGGAGAACATCTCCGGAGTGTTCGGCTGGGCCGCGGTGGTCACTGCCGCGGCGATCGTGCTCGCGCTCCTGTTCTGGTTCGGACCGGGCGCGCGGCGCGGTGCTCAGGGTGCGCCGGATGCGGGCGCCAAGGAGCCCGGGGCCGTCACGGAGAAGAAATGACGGAGGCGGCGCCGAGCCGTCGTTGGTTAGGGGGTCAGCCCGCCAACTGGAAGTCCGCGTCGGACTGGAGGATCGCGGCCTGGAGCCCTGCACATGGCGGCGCGGGGCCAGGCCGTGTTCCTTCCGCAGCACCCGGCGCCCAGACCGGGAGACCTCTAGCGCCTTGACGCGCCGACCGCACCGGTACAGCGTCGGAATCAGCTACGCCCGCAAGGTCCTATTGACTATGCGCTCTTCGATCCGAACATTCATGACAGGCCGGCGCCCTGCCCGCTGGACGGCGGTGTCTGTCATCGTCGGCCCGGTCAGACGGACGAAGAACGCGTTCCTGTCGACGTGCGTAGTGGGGGAGTGGCGACGGATATCGCCGTTCCTGCCGAAACTCGAGAGAGGCGAGAAAGCGTCGGCGGGTGGACGAGAGAAGATGGAAGCCGCCGGGAAAGCACCGTCCTTGACGGGGCTGCCAAACTTTGGTTAGCCCACGACGGCGGACAGGCGTCTGGTCGGGTTATAGATGTGGTGGGCGATATTGGGACGAACCAGAGACCTCTACCATGTCAAGAAAGTTCACGATCGGGCCATGCCCGGTTTGCCGGGCTGTCTGCAGTGGTGGAGTCGGGTGCCCAGGTCACGGTGGCTCATGGCTGCGATGCGCGTTTCGCGGCAGTCGGCCGGCGGGCGACTCGGCGGGGATTCCCTCCGAGCGGTAGACGACTCGGGGGTTCAAGCCTGGCTTTGAGTCGTGAAGTTGACACAAGCTGGCCTGAGATATTCCGTTGTCGGGCCGTGGGGCGGCTGATATGAAGGTGCGGTGACTTCGCTGGATGCGCTCGTCAGGCCTGACAAGTATCCGCGTGCGGCGGCCTACGATCCGCAGTGGATGGTCGACAACTGTATGGGGCCGAACCCGCTGTGGCTGCTCGAAGACCTCGGCCGGGACTGTGCCTTCCGGCCCGGAATGAAGGTCCTCGATCTCGGATGCGGACGGGGGATGACCTCGATCTTTCTAGCGCGCGAGTACGGCGTCGAAGTGTGGGCCGCGGATCTGTGGATCCCGGCCGAAGACAACGCTGCGCGATTCGAACAGGCAGGCGTCGGCGACCAGGTCCACGCCGTGCGTGCCGAAGCGCACGACTTGCCGTTCGCATCGGGCCAATTCGATGCGATCGTCGCCGTGGACAGCTATCACTACTTCGGTACTGATGATCTCTACCTTGGCTACATGGTCGAGTTCCTCAAGACAGGCGGTCGGCTGTCCATCGCCGTGCCGTCACTGCACCGCGAATTGCGCGAGCTCGGCGGTATCCCGGCCCATCTGCGATCCGGGGTGGGGTGGCAGGTTCTCTGCTTTCACTCGCCCGAGTGGTGGCGCTTCGAGTGGGAACAGACCGGGCTGGTCCAGGTCACCGCAAGCCGAGCGCAGCCGGATGGTTGGCTCGACTGGAAGCTGTGGTGCGAGGTCTGCGCCGAACATTCCCCCGACGAGGCCGTCCGACAAGCATCTCGTGCCACGATCTCCATGCTCGACGCCGACCGTGGCGAACTTCTGACGTTTGCGCTCGTCACTGGTCAGAAGGTCGCGTCTTCAGAGTGACGTCTCGGTCAGTGACCGGCGGCCTCACCGTCCAGGACTCCAAGGACGCCGCCATCACCGCCTTCCGGGCCGCCGGCGCTGCCTGGAATGCCTTGATCCGCGACCACCAGATCAGCGGACGCATCCGTCGGACGGGTGGGTGCAACGCCCAGGTCATGGTCAACACCAGCGCCTGGACCGGGTTGCAGCAAAGAGAGCCAGCTGATCTGTCCCGCGCCAGCAGCCACCGGCGGGGGAGTCTGGTGATCGCCCCCGACATCGGATGCCCGTACGAAGGCGGCGCGAAGCCATGGCCGGACCCGCCCAAGAGCGAGGCCGGCGCCCGCCGCATCGGGGCTGCCGGCCTTCTTGAAACAGATCATCGTTAGCCACGACCATGACCGGCTGTTCGTCAGCCACGGGAGAGAGCGGCTACGGCGCTCCGAGTTTCCCGCCGTGCCTGGCGGACGGCCTGTGGCGGCGACCCCGCACAGCGGATTCCGCCGATCCTGCCCGGTGGTCGTGCACGGACTGCGTCACCACCACGAGACCGTCCTGGAAAAGCCGGACGTCTTTGAAGTGAACGGAAATGAACGGCCGCCAGATGCAGGCCCTCAAGCGTCTACACCCACGTCACCGACGCCATGCGCCGGAGCCTCGTCGTCCAGCTCCAACGCCGCTGGGCCATCTGGAACCCCGAACCCTCGACGACGAGTGATTCCTGCGGGGCAGGCATGAGAAGCAGCTGCTGCCATCCGGGCACTGCCCGAGATCAGCTGGTCCGCGACGGCCGGTGGAGCAGTGTGCTCCGGATCACGTCCCCCGTCTGCGCTAAGGCCCCGCCGCCGGACGGGAATGGCCAGCCGCGACGAACCGTGGAGCTCGAGCTGGTGGTCCGGGAGGGCACCGCCGCGCCGTCGGGGCGCTGAAGCGCCGCACCCCGAACGCCGTGAGGGGGAGACCTATGCCGCAATGAAAAGAGCCCAAGCCGCCGTTCGTGGGCTGACCTGGGCTTGTGTGTTGGTGGGCGATACTGGGATCGAACCAGTGACCTCTACCGTGTCAAGGTAGCGCTCTCCCACTGAGCTAATCGCCCGGGACCGTGCTTCCTGAGGGAAGTACGGCGCCTGAGGTGGAGACGGGATTTGAACCCGTGTACACGGCTTTGCAGGCCGTTGCCTCGCCTCTCGGCCACTCCACCAGAACGAGACCTGGTGGCCTCCCAGAGCGGAAGACGGGATTCGAACCCGCGACCCTCACCTTGGCAAGGTGATGCTCTACCAACTGAGCCACTTCCGCCTGTCTCGCTTGGGGCCTCCGCCCCTCGCGGCGACGAGAAAACCTTAGCGTGTCCGGGCCGCTTACCCAAACTCGATTCCCGCGAGGCGCGGGGGGACGCGCCGACCTGCGTGGAAGCGCGGGCGCATAGCGTGGGGGCATGGCCGTGCACGGCTGCGACATCGTGCTGGTCGCGGCGCCTTCGGCCGTGCGGGCGGTCCCCGAAGACGGCCTGCTGGACGAACGGCCGCCCGCCGCCGGGGAGCGACCGCAGGTTCGGCGGGACGGCCCGCAGGCCGTCCGCGCCCATAGGCGGCCCTGCTACGGCGGTCGAGCAGGGGGCGAGGCACCGGCTCAACCGGCTCCGCGATACCGGCGTCGCCCAGTACTGGAGGGCGGTGAGCCGCGGTTTCAGGGGAGCCGGGGCGACGGCGCCTGTCGCGGACGTGCTACGACCATCTGGCGGTATGGCCAGGGGCGCCGTCCGTGTCCCCGGCCGACGGCGGCCTGATCGAGGATGACGGAATGTTCAAGGTCACAAGAAGGGCCCAGCAGCGTTCGGGGCGGCCCGAACGAGGGCGGACACGGCACGCGCCGCAGATGACCCTGCGAGGCTGCGGCGTTTTCGGGAGCGTCCTGTGAAAGGCGCGTTCGCGCATGTCGGCGGAATGCTCGCCACCGGGCTGCGGGACGTGACCAGCGATCCCGGCGCGCTGGAGTCCCGCGGGTGGTGGGCGGTCGTCGTCACCTACGAGGGCAAGGTGACGTGCGCACGGTTCGACACAGTGCGGCCCGCGCCCCACCCGGAGGGGGCCTGGCACGGCGTCCGCGGGTGGGTGTCGTCGATGGACGAGGACGCCTATGTGCGCGGAGTCCAGAAGATCCGGGAAGCGATCGCGGACGGGGTGGTCTACCAGGCGAACCTCTGCCGGATCCTGTCTGCGCCGCTCCCGGCGGACGCCGACATCGCGGGCCTGGGGGCGCGGCTCGCCGAAGGGAATCCGGCGCCGTACGCGATGACGCTCAGCGTGCCGGGCCTGCAGGTCGCCAGCGCGTCCCCCGAGCTCTACCTGTCGAGGAACGGGGCGGTCGTCGAGTCGCGGCCGATCAAGGGGACGGGACGCACGGAAGACGACCTGCTGCCCAAGGACCGGTCCGAGAACGTGATGATCGTCGATCTGGTCCGCAACGACCTGGGACGGGTCGCGGAGGTCGGCAGCGTGACCGTCCCCGCCCTGTGCGCGGTGGAGTCGCATCCGGGACTGGTGCATCTGGTGTCCACGGTGCGCGCCGAGCTGGCCCCGGGGGAGGGGTGGCCGGAGTTGCTGAAGGCGACGTTTCCTCCCGGTTCGGTGACGGGCGCGCCCAAATCGAGTGCGCTGACCTTGCTGGATGAGCTCGAACCCGAACCCCGCGGGCCGTACTGTGGGGCCGTCGGCTGGGTCGACGCGGACTCCCGGCGCGGGGCCTTGGCGGTGGGCATCCGCACCTTCTGGGCGGAGGACGGCAGGTTGCGTTTCGGTACCGGGGCGGGCATCACGTGGGAGTCCGATCCACGACGGGAATGGCAGGAGACCGAGCTGAAGGCGGCTCGGCTGTTGGAGGTGGCTTCCGGTGTCCGCGGAGCGAGCGGCAGGCCCGGCGAACGGGCGGGCGAAGGTCTGGGTGAACGGGGACCTGCTCGAACCTGAGCAGGCGCGCCTGTCGGTCTTCGACCACGGCGTGCTGGTCGGGGACGGGGTGTTCGAGACGGTGAAGGCGACCAACGGGGAGCCCTTCGCGCTGACCCGTCACCTGCGCCGGCTGGCCCGGTCGGCGGCCGGGCTGGGCCTGCCCCAGCCCGACCACGACATGCTCGCCCAGGCCACGCTGGAAGTCCTCAACGCCGCGCCGAAGTGGCCGCTGGCGCGGGTCCGGATCACCTACACCAGCGGACCGGGGCCGCTGGGGTCCGACCGCGGCCGCCAGGGCGTCACGGCGGTCGTGGCCGTCGACGAGCAGAAGCCGTTCCCGCCCGTGGCCGACGTCACGGTCGTGCCGTGGCCGCGCAACGAGCGGGGCGCCCTGGCCGGCCTCAAGACCACCTCCTACGCGGAGAACGCGATGGCCCTGGCGTACGCCAAGGAACGCGGCGGCGGCGAGGCGATCTTCGGCAATCTGGCCGGGAACCTGTGCGAGGGCACCGGCAGCAACGTCTTCCTGGTGCGCGGCGGACGGCTGCTCACCCCGCCGCTGTCGTCCGGCTGCCTGGCCGGCGTGACGCGCGCGCTGGTGCTGGAGTGGTACGGCGGCGAAGAGGAGGACGTGCCGCTGGAGGACCTGTACCGGGCCGAGGAGGCGTTCCTGGTCTCCACCACCCGCAACGTGCAGCCGATCCGCGCCGTGGACGGCACCGCGCTGCCCGCCGCCCCCGGCCCGATCACCACGAAGGTCATGGAGGTGTTCGCGGCGCGGTCCGCCGAGCTCATGGACCCGTGACGGGCCGCTGAGCGAACCGCCCGACGCGGGTCCCGCCGCCGCGTCGTGGCACGCGACGGCGGGCGCCGTCTTCTCAGCCAGTCACGGTCCAGCCCCGTCGGGACGCTGCGGGCCGTCGGCTTCGGGCCGTGCCGGGCCGTCAGCCGGTCGATCCGGAGCGGGGCGCCTGGGTGGCGGCGAGCCGGTCGGAGTAGAAGGCGGCGGGCTGGTCGATCAGGCGGCCGGGGGCTGCGGTCTCGGCCGCGCCGTCCGGCGCGCCCCGCGCCGCCTCGTCCGCGGCCGCCATGGCGGCACCGACGATCCCGGCGTTGTTCACCAGCGCGGCCGGGACGATCGGCGCCCGCACGCCCTCGATCAGCGGCAGGAACTTGTCGGCCTTCTTCGACACCCCGCCGCCCAGGACGATCAGCGACGGGGAGATCAGCGCCTCCAGGTGGCGCAGGTAGCGGGACAACCGGTGCGCCCACTTGTCCCAGCTCAGGTTCTTCTCCTCCCGCACCCGGGCGGACGCGCGCGACTCGGCGTCCTTGCCGTCGAGTTCCAGGTGCCCGAACTCGGTGTTCGGGACGAGCACGCCCTCGGTGAACAGGGCGCTGCCGATCCCGGTGCCGAGCGTCAGCACCACGACCGTGCCGCCCGCGCCGCGCCCGGCGCCGTGCCGCATCTCCGCGATGCCCGCCGCGTCGGCGTCGTTGACCACGGTCACCGGGCGGCCGGTGGCCGCGGCGAACAGCTCCCGCGCGTCCACCCCGATCCACTTCTTGGACACGTTGGCCGCCGACAGCGTCACCCCGTCCTTCACCACGCCGGGGAAGGTGACGCCGACCGGTCCCGTCCAGCCGAAATGCTCCACGATCTCGGCGAGCACGCGGGCGACCGGCCGCGGTTCGGCCGGATGCGGCGTCTCGACGCGCAGCCGCTCGGCGGCGAGCACGCCCCGGTCGAGGTCGACGGGCGCGCCCTTGATCCCCGAGCCTCCGATGTCGATGCCGAGCAGTTCCATGCGATGCCTCCCGTGATCCCGCACGCCTCCCCGGCGAGCCTCGATGCAAGCCTGCCCTGGACGCGCCGGATTAAGGGGGACATTGTGGTCACGGCCGGTCAGCCTTCGACGGCCCGCAGGCCGATCACGCCGATCAGGATCAGCGCCAGGAACGCCAGGCGCGGCACCGTGACGCTCTCGCCCAGGACCACGATCCCGGTGACCGCGACGCCGAACGCGCCGAGCCCCACCCACACCGCGTAGGCGGTGCCGACCGGCAGCTCCCGCATCGCCACCGACAGCACGACGACGCTGAGCAGGCTCACCGGCAGCCCCACCAGGCTCGGCACCAGCCGGGTCAGGCCGTCCGACTGCTTGAGCGCGGTCGCCCACACCAGTTCCATCAGCGCCGCGACGACCAGCAGCAACCAGGCCACGCGATCTCCTCCCAACGTCATCCGTCCGGCACGGAGCGGGCCGCGCCGGGGACCCGGTCGGCGTCCCGCACCCATGTCGCGTCCGCCGCGCCGGCATCGACTCGTCCCCGCTCTCCCTGGTAAGCGGAGAAGTCTCCATTTAATTCCGGACGTCACCATATCCGGAGAGTCCTCCGCTTACAAGGCCGGATCCGGAGGGTCTTCCGGTAATCTGCCGGGGAGACGGCGGACGCGGAGGAGGTGAGCCGGGTGAGCGAGACCCGAACCGACGCCCCCGAGCACACCGCGGCGCCGCCGTCCGGCCGCCGCGAGCTTCCTCAGCTCGTCCGCTCTCCCGCGCGAGGAGCCCCGGCCGCCGGCCGGAGCGAACGCGCCGACGCCGCGCAGAACCGGCGCAAGATCCTCGCGGCCGCGGCCGACCTGATCGCCGCGCGGGGGGTCGAGGCCCTGACGATGGACGAGGTGGCGCGGGCGGCCGGGGTCGGCGTCGGCACGGTCTACCGGCGCTTCGGCGACCGCGCGGGGCTGCTCTACGCGGTCCTCGACGACCGCGAACGCGACTTCCAGGCGGCCTTCCTGCACGGCCCGCCGCCGCTCGGCCCCGGCGCCGAACCCCTCGACCGCGTCCGCGCGTTCCTGCGGGCCCTGGCCGACCGCACCGAGGAGCAGCTCGACCTGCTGCTCATGGCCGAGGCCGACTCGCCCGACGCGCGGTTCGCCGACGGCTCCTACGAGGTGTACCGCAGGCACCTGGAGACGCTGATCGCCCGCATCCGCCCGTCCGCCGACGCCGCCTACCTCGCCGACGCCCTGCTCGCCCCGTTGGCCGCCAACCTGTTCCGGCATCAGCGGCGCGGACGCGGGATGAGCCTCGAGCGCGTCAAGGCCGGACTGGACGACCTGGTCGCGGGCCTGGCCGCCCCCTGACGCGTCCGAGCGCCCCGGCGGCGTCGCGTTGACGATCTGAAATGTTCCGCTCAGGGGCTTATGGGCGTACCGCGAATCCCGTCACACTATGGGGCGTGAGCGACTTCGATCTGCTGGTGCTCGGCTCGGGACCCGGAGGACAGCGCGCCGCGATCGCCGCCGCCAAGCTGGGACGGCGGGTGGCGATCGTCGACCGGCGCTCCATGCTCGGCGGCGTGTGCATCAACACCGGGACGATCCCGTCGAAGACCCTCCGCGAGGCCGTCCTGTACCTCACCGGGCTCAATCAGCGCGAGCTGTACGGGCAGAGCTACCGGGTCAAAGAGGACATCACCGTCGCCGACCTGGGCATGCGGACCCGGCACGTGATCGGCCGGGAGGTCGACGTGATCCGCAGCCAGCTGGCGCGCAACCACGTCACCGTCCTGTCCGGCACCGGCCGGTTCCTCGACCCGCACACCATCGGCGTGAGCGACGGGGACGGCCGCGAGCTCAAGGTCACCGCCGACAAGATCGTCATCGCCACCGGGACCCGTCCGGCCCGGCCCGACAGCGTCGAGTTCGACGACCGGACCGTGATCGACTCCGACGGCATCCTGCGCCTGGAGCGCATCCCCGAGACGATGGTCGTCGTCGGCGCCGGGGTGATCGGCATCGAGTACGCGTCCATGTTCGCCGCGCTCGGCACCAAGGTCACCGTGGTGGAACGGCGCGAGCGGATGCTGGAGTTCTGCGACCTGGAGATCGTCGAGGCGCTCAAGTACCACCTGCGGGACCTGGCCGTGACCTTCCGGTTCCGCGAGACCGTCGCCTCGGTGGAACGCCGCCCGGACGGCGCGATCACCGTGCTGGAGAGCGGCAAGCGCATCCCCGCCGACACCGTCATGTACTCGGCCGGGCGGCACGGCATGACCGACGACCTGAACCTCGAGGCCGCAGGGCTGACCGCCGACGCGCGCGGCCGCATCACGGTGGACGGCGACTACCGCACCGAGGTCCCGCACATCTACGCCGTCGGCGACGTGATCGGATTCCCCTCGCTGGCCGCCACGTCCATGGAGCAGGGGCGGCTGGCGGCGCACCACGCCTGCGGCGAACCGGTGGCGGAGCTGCACGAGCTGCAGCCGATCGGGATCTACACCGTCCCGGAGATCAGCTTCGTCGGCCGTACCGAGGACGAGCTCACCGAGGCCAAGGTGCCGTTCGAGGTGGGGGTGGCCCGCTACCGGGAGCTGGCCCGCGGCCAGATCATCGGCGACTCGTACGGGATGCTCAAGCTGCTGGTGTCGCCCGAGGACCGCTCGCTGCTCGGCGTGCACGTGTTCGGGACCGGGGCCACCGAGCTGGTGCACATCGGGCAGACCGTCATGGGCTGCGGGGGGACCGTGGACTACCTGGTCAACGCGGTCTTCAACTATCCGACGCTGGCGGAGTCCTACAAGGTGGCGGCGCTGGACGCCATGAACAAGATGCGGCACATCGCCCGGCTCAGCGGGTGACCGCTCACGACGACCACAGCAGGTCGTCCAGCTCGGCGTCGATGTCGATGAACTCCGACTCCCGCCCCGCCGGGACGACCTTGTAGGTGCGGTGGAGGAAGTCGGCCAAGGGGGACAGGGGCACCAGGAAGCGCGCGTTGCCGAAGGGCGAGGACAACGCCAGGTTGAGCGTGCCCTCGTCATCGTCGGGTCCGGCCGGCCACACCTGCACGTCGCCGTCGCCCGCCCGTCGCACGATGCCCACCGTCAGCAGCTCCCGAGCGAAAATCCATTCCACCGGTTCGCCGTCGCCGACGTGGAAGGCCATGCGGATGGCGTACGGGTCGTCGGCCGCGTACTCCAGCCCGGCCAGCAGGGGCACGGTCGTGCGGTCGGGGACGACGAGTCGGAGGCCCAGCTCGGTCGAGACGGTGGTGCTGCTGTTCATGGCCATTCCTTCGGACGTCGGTCCCGCTGACGCGCGGGCGTTCCCGGTGGGACTTCACTCCACCCCCGGGTGTCCCCGCGATCTATGACCCGTAACTGAGTGAACGCGGGGGAACATTCCGTTCCGGTCACCGCGTGTGATCCATCTCACTGTCCGTGAAGTAGCCTCTGACCTGGGCAAAAGCGGATCATAGGGGCGGCCGGGCGCGGGGCGCCGGGCGGTGCGGAGGGGATATGCGAGGATGGGCGGGCCGCTGACGATTGCCGAATTGGGACGAGTGGTCCGAGTCGACCGCCTTTGTGGCCTAGGGTAATAAGATGGCAATTAAACAAGAAAAGGAACTCTCATCGTCGGCCGTCGAGGGGGCCGAGGAGAAGCCGGGAGGCTTCGTGCGGTTCCGGGCGTTCATCCGCCGCAACCGGCTGCTCAACACCACCTGGCAGATCGGCGTCTTCACGGTGGGCGTGACCGTTCTGCTCGGCGGCCTGGTGATGATGGTGACGCCCGGCCCCGGGATCGTGGGCATCGTCGTCGGCCTCGCCATCCTCGCCACCGAGTTCGCCTGGGCCCAGCGCGCCCTCCACCGCGCCCGCCAGGCGGCCGAGCGCGCCAAGGAGAAGGCCCTCGACCCCCGCACCAAACGTCGCAACGCCATCATGGCGGTCCTCGCCGGCATCCTCGCCGGCGCCGCCGTGACCGCCTACTTGATCATCTACGGCTTCGCGCTCCCCTGGAACATCACCGACCTCACCCCCTGGCAGTAGCCCCCAACGTTCACCCGACCCCCTTCAGCCACCTTCCCACCGCCCGGCCCCGCAGCACCTCAGCCTGTTCTGAGACCGGACGAGCCCACCGAAGAGCGCGCCCCCCTCGGACGCCGATCCCAACCGAACCCCGACGGATCCCCAGCGTCCGCGTGTGCCCTCGCCGCCTTTCCCAGCCCCGTTGGGCGTGGACCGCATCAGACCACGCTCAGGCCGCTTCCTTCCGCCGTCCCCGCACGCCCGGGATAGCGTGAGCCAGCACACCCTCTCGCTTCCGGTCCCCGGCCACCGTCGCCGAACGCGCCCATGACCTGCCAGATCACGCCGCCGAGGAAGACTGCGACGAGGCATGCCGACGGCCGGCGCCGCCCGCCGTTCCGGCGGATCTCCCCTCCGATGCGCGAACAACCCCCAACATGCGCTACTCTTCTGGTCGTCGGGAACGCCGCAAGGCGGACCGGCAGGGGCGATTAGCTCAGTGGGAGAGCGCTTCGTTCACACCGAAGAGGTCACTGGTTCGAACCCAGTATCGCCCACGCAGGTCAGAGACCCGCTCCTCGGCCGTGAGGGGCGGGTCTTCTGCTGTTCGTGCGTTGTACCTGCGTGATCATTTACATCGTGCGTGCCCGGCGGTCCCATAGCTCCTTCGGTGCTCCTTCAATGCCAGATGCGCCAACCGCTGCGTCGTAGGTGTGCGACCCATGATGAGGACTATCCCCGCGTGCGCGGGGCCGACCGGGGATCGCCGTGGCTTCCTTCCTGTTGGGCTGGACCATCCCCGCGTGCGCGGGGCCGACCAAGGCGTGTTCGTGCAGGGGCTGGATGTGCCGGGACCATCCCCGCGTGCGCGGGGCCGACGTGCTCACCGGCACGACTGGTGTTGTCCGGACGGGACCATCCCCGCGTGCGCGGGGCCGACGCGAACACCGTCTCGACCGTGGTCGGTGCGAGCGGACCATCCCCGCGTGCGCGGGGCCGACTGGCGGTCACCGGCCACCTGCCCAACGACCTGAGGACCATCCCCGCGTGCGCGGGGCCGACGCGTCAACGACAACCTTCGCGGCGGATCCGGATGGACCATCCCCGCGTGCGCGGGGCCGACCCCGTGGGACCACCTGGCGTCACATCTAGGGGGGACCATCCCCGCGTGCGCGGGGCCGACCAACTCTGCTGCGTGACATGCTGCCCGAGATGAGGACCATCCCCGCGTGCGCGGGGCCGACGCGCGCACGCGCGCGCGGAGATGATGAGGAGTCGGACCATCCCCGCGTGCGCGGGGCCGACACTTGCTGACCTGCGAGTCTATGACGGCGAAGCCAGGTTTTCATTAGCTTGCACCGACGGCTCCCCGCTGGGCCGACGGGCGATCCACTGAACGAGACGGTCGTGAAGCGACGAGTGACGCCAACAGCGGGACCCGAAGTCGTGGCCCCCGCGCCGTTTGGAGGCTAAGTTGTGGCCCCTCGCCACTCCAGTCCAGCTGTCCTGTCGCCTTTCCGGCCCGAGCACTACGGCCACAGTGTGTGCGTCATCAGCTGGCCGCTGCACCTATGCGCCGCCTGCCATGGCTCCTGTCCGGCAGGCAACGACATCCTGTCCCATCACGGGAGATCCCGAACTCCGCTTCACTCGTCGGCCCCGCGCACGCGGGGATGGTTTGGCAAGTTGAGGTGCGTGACGGCCGTTTCGGCGTGAAGGATCGGCAGGCGAGTCTTCGGTGCCGCAGGATGGGCGAGTGCGGATGCGTCTTGCGACCAGCGCCGACCGGCGCCAGGTCGCCCAAATGATCGAGGCCCGGTGCGCCTGGATGGAGCAGCGTGGACTGCCGAGCTGGCGGGGGGCGGTTGATGAGTTGGTCGCCCAGTGCGACAACCCCTGCGGGGACGTGTGGGTGCTCGAGAGCGACGAGCATGGCGTCGTCGGCCAGATGGTGGTGCAGGACCAGGGGCCGCCGTGGGGATGGACGGCGGAGGAGCTGGCCGAGCCCGCGCTGTATCTGTCGGGGTCCATCACCCACCCGGCCCTGCGCGAGCGGAGACCGGGGACGGTGATGGCGCTGTGGGCGGTCGACCGGGCCGCCCGGCTCGAGGTGCCGTGGGTGCGACGGCACTGCCACGCCCCCGAAGTGGCCCGCTACAACTTGTCCCAGGGGTTCACGTTGGTGCGCGAGGAGCAGCGGACGCACACCCGGCTGTACATGATGGCGCGTTGGGCCGAGCGGCTCGAGCTGACGGAGATGCTCTGGGAAGGCAGGAGCGCGCAGTCAGGTTGAGGGTGACCTTTTGGACGGGCCTTCGCGGAGCCGGCAGCGGCGTCCCGTTGACGGTGGTGGAATTGTCTCGGCTCACCCCTGATGTGCGCGGTCAGCAGGGCTTCAAGCGCCAAGCGCCGGGATCAGTGTCGGCACGCATCGCAAATGGCCACGCTTTCGACCGGGTAACAGTGCTTCCAGGAGGAGAGGCGCTTGGCAAGCGAAGGCCTCGGGGGCGGCGCGAGGCTCGCTGCCTGGGAGGCGCCCCTTGCCTGCCCTGAGGTGCACGTCCACCCGTGGGCGTCACACCAGTGGTAGTGGCGCATCAATCGTCCGATCAGGCTGTGGCAGTTGGACCGTCCCGATCGCTTGAGCAGCGTCCTGGTCGTTACTTGGTCAGGCCGCATCGGCTGAGTCTGAAAACGGTGACGGCGTGTGGGCGTTGGCTCAGAGACCGTCGGCTTCTGTGTGTCCGGGGCTGTCGGGAGTGTTGCGTGACGCCGTGCCTGCGCGGATGGCGGACAGCAGGCCGGGGAAGCGGGCCTCGATGTCGTCGCGGCGCAGGCTGACGGCGGTGCGGTTTCCGTACTGCTCGACCGTGATCAGGCCTGCCTCGCGGAGCACGCGGAAGTGGTGGGTGCGTCCTGCCTTGCCGACGGGCAGGCCGAACCACTACCCGAGTCGAAGAGGTGAACGTCCCGTGACCACCGGAACCGTGCGGTCTGCGCGCCGGGTGCTCCCGGTGCTGGTGCCGATCCTGGTGCCGGTCGCGCTGTGGTGGCTGCTGACCTCCGTGCTCGCGTCCGGCCACGTCGTGCTGTCGGGGTTCGCGCCGCAGCGGGCGGTGCCCGCGCTGTTCGACGCGGCCGTGCACGGTCGGCTGCTGCCCGACACCGCCGCCAGCCTGTGGCGGCTGTTCCTCGGTCTGGCGATCGCGGCGGCGTGCGGTGTGCCGCTCGGACTGCTGGTCGGGCTGGTGCCCGCCGTCGAGCGGGCCACCCGGCCGCTGTTCCACTTCCTGCGGATGATCTCGCCCCTGTCAGGGGCGCCGGTCGCGATCGCGCTGTTCGGGATCGGCCACCGCCCGGTCTACTTCCTCGTCGCGGTCGCCGCCGTGTGGCCCATCATGCTGAACACCGCCGCCGGGGTGCAGGCGATCGACCCGGGCTTCCTACTGGTGGCCCGCTCTCTAGGAGCCACGCCCGTCGAACGGCTTCGCACGATCGTCCTGCCCGGGGTGCGGATGCCGCTGCTGACGGGACTGCGCCTGGCGCTCGGAACCGCGTGGATCGTCATCGTCCCTGCGAGATGCTCGGCGTCGAGTCGGGGCTGGGCTACGCGATCCTCAACGCCCGCGATCAGCTCGCCATCGACCAGCTCATGGCGGTCATTTTGTGGATCGGCATTCTCGGCCATCTGATGGACTCCTTCTTCCGGGCCCTGCTGGCGGGAGGCGTCCGGTCGACGACCGAGAACCGCCGTGCCGACCGCACGTCCACTCGAACCGAGCAATCGCACCTCGCGACACAGCCAGACTCCCGGAGCGCTGAGACCGCCGCCAAGGAGGTGCGCCCATGACGGGCGCGAGACGCGACGAGGACGGGTGCTGCGTGCCGATCGACCTGCGCAGCGAGGCCGAAGTCCGCCTGGAAGGGCCAGGACCGCTGACCCCAGCGTCCCACCAAACTGTTCGTTCCCCGGCCCAAGGTATTTCTCCGTGATCGAGCCGTGGGGCCGCCGGGTGTCGGCGAGGCGAGCGTGACCGACATGGGTGATCGCTGCCGTCGCAGGCGCGGTGCAGCGATGCATCGCGCCCGCGACTCCTGGGGGAGGACTCCGACGAGCATCCGCGCAATCGACCTCTGAACGAGGTCACCATGCCCGTCGGCATCAGCCTCGCGTCCCGCCGCGCAGAGCTTGCATCAAGCACAGCGGAAGCGGCGCGCGAGGCTGGCCGTCTGACCACACGCGCGGCAGCAGCTGTTCGAGGTTCTGAGGCGCCCCACGAATGCCCCGAGCAGAAGTCCTGTCAGCGAGATCTGGGATTGACAGATCGCGGGACTCTGTGGGGCAGGTCACAGAGCCGGACCTTGACCTTGACGTATACGTCAACCTTTTACCGTGGCGGCGCACAACGGTTCGAAAAGCAGGAGATTCCTGGTGCGTCGATGAATTCCAAAACTGTGGACGAACGCGGCCCGCAAGGAATGGGCTGGTTGTTCGGGCTGCTGCTCGCGACATTCGCGATCGGCACCGATGACTTCATCATCGCCGGCATTCTCCCGGAGATCGCCTCCGATCTGGAGGTCAGCGAGGCGGTCGCCGGCCAGCTGGTCACGGTCTTCTCGGTCACTTATGCCGCGGCGGCGCCGATCCTGGCGGTGGCGACGGCGCGCGTTCCCCGCCGCCTCCTGATCGTCGGCGGCCTCGCGGTGTTCGCAGTGGTCAACGTCGTCACGGTCTTCGCGGCCTCCTACCCGCTGCTGATGGCGTTGCGCGTGGCGGCGGCGCTGGTGGCCGCGGCGGTGAGCCCGGCCGCGTTCGCTGTGGCGGGCACTCTCGCCCCGCCCGAGCGGACGGGACGCGCCATCGGCACGGTCGCCGCGGGACTCACGGTCTCGCTGGTCGTCGGCGTACCGGTGGGGTCGTGGCTGGGTGAGAACTTCGGCTGGCAGTCGGCGTTCGTGTGCGTGGGCGTGCTGACCGGCCTGGCGGTGGCGGTGACGGCGACCACCCTGCCGCGCCTGCCGGAGATGCCGGTGGTAGGAGTGCGGGCGCGGCTGGTGCCGCTGCGCCGACCGCCGGTGCTGGCGTGCGTGCTGAGCACGGTGGTCGGCGCCTCGAGCGGCCTGATGCCCTTCATCTACATCGCCCCCGTCACGGACGACCTGTCCGGCGTGGGGAGCAGCTGGGTGTCGGCGTTCATCGTGGTTTACGGCGTCGCCGGCGCGGTCGGCACGGTCGTGGGCGGGCGCCTGACCGACCGGTGGGGCATTGACCGGGCGCTGCTGGGTCTGCTCGGCGCGGTGGTGCTGTCGACGGTGGCGATGACCGCGGTCGGTCTGCTCGCCGACGGCCACGCCCCTTTGTGGCTGATCTGCCTGCTGCTGGCGGTGTGGGGGATGGCCGGATGGGCCTACAACCCACCGATGAACGCTCGCGTCCTGCGACTGGCGGGCGAAGCGGGCACGGAGGCGGTGGCACTGAACACCAGCGGGCTGTACGTGGGGATCGCGCTCGCCGGGATAATCGGCGGCGGTGCGCTCAGCAGGACCGGCGGGACGGGAGTCCTGGCCGCGGCCGCCGTCATCGGCATGGTCAACTTCGCCTTCACGGCCGCCACCGTGCGCCGCTATCCCGCCCGGCGCCCGAAAACCGAACCCCGCGTCCCGGTGAAGACACCGTGACCCCGCCGAGATCCGGAACACCTCGAAGGGCCTGAGCGATGGCGCTGCACTTCGTCGAGCAGGGGGCTGCGGCTCGTCCGCGAGGGCAATCCCCGGGTGTCCAGGAGTTCGGGTCTCCCCATGACGCGATCGGCTTCGGCTTCTACGAGGCGGTGCGCGGCGTGCTGCCCCACCACATGGTGATCCGCGACGACAAGAGCGCCGACCGTCACCCGTATGCCGCCGATGAGTCCCATCAACATCCGCGTCGCAATGCCGTCGTCATGATGTTGTGGCGCTGCCCTGGATGCTGAGCCCGGTGAACCATGACCCGTACTCGAGCTGCGGATCGCCCCAGTGGTTCGGGCGCTGGGCTTGCGCGTCTGCACGACGCGGTTGCCGAAGTGGCTTTCCCTTGCCTGATCGGCAGCTCGTGCACGCCGCTGAGTTCGCGACGGCGGCCGTCGCGAATGCCAGATGCTCGACCCCGTGCCTGCAGGTCGTCAACCTCTCGCCCTCGTCGACAGACGCCCTGGGGGCACGTTGTCCGTCGAAGAACCTGGGCAGAGCCGCATCTTGGCAAGGGCGCCTTACCGTCGAAGGTGCGAGCATTGGGCGATCTTGGACGCGGCGCGGGGGCGGATGCCGGTGTTCGTCTCGATGGTGACGGAAAGACCGCGAGCCAGTGAGCGCCCCGTGGTACCGGTCGCGGATGCCGGTTTCGTGCCGCACGAAGAAACCACAATCACCGCATCATCGAATGGTGCGTACGGAGATGGGAGGTCGAGGCGTGCGCATCGGCGAGCTGGCCAAAGCGTCCGGGGTCTCTACCAGGGCCTTGCGCTACTACGAGCAGCGCGGCCTTCTGAAGCCACGGCGCCAGGAGAACGGATACCGCGACTATGACGAATCCGCGGTGACACGGGTACGCAACATCCGGGCGCTGCTGGACGCCGGGCTCAACGCCGAAAGCATCAAGAAGATGAATGCCTGCCTCGACGAGGATTTCGACAACGTGCCCGTGTGTGTGGACGCGATCGCAGTTTACGAGCAGAGGTTGCGCGTGGTGCGCGAGCAAGTGACCGCGCTCACCGAAATTCAGCGCAAGCTGGAAGACAGACTGCACCACCTGCGTGCAGGCATCCCTCACTAGGCGCTGACCGGAAGGCGGCCGCGTCGATGATCATGCCCCTCCATCGGTTGCGGTCGTCGGTGCGGGGCCGGTCGGCCTGGCCGCGGCCGCGCACCTGGTCGAACGCGACTCGGACTTCCCTGGAGGCCGGAGAGCGGATCGGCGCCTCGGTCGCCCAGTGGGCCCATGTCCGGCTGTTCAGTCCCTGGCGTTGCGACATCGATCCCGCCGCAGCAGCGCGGTTGGGTGCTCCGGCTGCCGCCGTTTTCTTGGAGACGGCGGTGTTGGTGCTTTGGAGCCGGGCCATTGGTGTCGTTGGTGGCGCCGGCGTGATGACGCAGGTCGTCGTCGTGCTCCTCCCGGCGGGTTGGCTTAGGGGCCGCCCGTAGGCGCTGACCTGCCTGCGA
Organism: Actinomadura rubrobrunea NBRC 15275; assembly: GCF_001552235.1. Lineage (NCBI taxonomy): Bacteria > Bacillati > Actinomycetota > Actinomycetes > Streptosporangiales > Thermomonosporaceae > Actinomadura > Actinomadura viridilutea. Next base: position 59,017 of record NZ_BCQU01000029.1, read on the forward strand.
CGTCAGCTGGTAGCGCGAGATCCGAGGTCACGCACCCGCAGGTGGGGAGCGGACATTGGTGACCGGACCGGAGTCGACAGCCGGTGTGCCCAGCGGATGAGGGGCCGTCGACTGATCGTGGGATGAATGTCACATCGGAAGTGCGGCCGCCCGCCGTGCCTTCCGGCAGTCTGGCTGTGGGCATCACGCCCGGCGGGGTGTGAGGCGGCATGGTCCTGGACAGGGACGGGCGGCAGGCGCCGATGTCATCGTCCATGGCGATTGAGCGGAGCCTGCGACAGCGGGCGCCGGCGCGGGGGAGTGCTGTGGGAGGCGGGATGACTGGTTGTCATCCTGACATGACATACTGAGCCCATGGTTGGGGGCCGTATCGATCGCCGTTCGCCGTTGCCGTTCTACGCGCAGCTGAAGCAGCTGCTGATCGAGCGGCTCGAGACCGAGATCGAGCCGGGCGGCAGGCTTCCCGGCGAGATGGCGCTGTGCGAGGAGTACGGCGTGTCGCGGACGGTGGTGCGGCAGGCCCTGGACGAGTTGGAGGCCGACGGGCGGATCGTCCGCCGCAAAGGGCAGGGGACGTTCGCCGCGGCCCGCAAGACCGACGAGGCGCTGTTCCAGTCGCTGACCGGGCTGTACGAGGACGTCCGGGCGCGCGGCGAGGTGCTGCGCAGCCGCGTGCTGGCGTTCGACGTGATCCCGGCGCCCGCCGAGGTCGCCGCCGCGCTGGAGCTGAAAGAGGGCGACCAGGTCGTCCACCTCGAGCGGCTGCGCTACGTGGGCGGGGAGCCGTGGGTGCTCACCCGCACCTACCTGCCTGTCGACATCGCGCCGGGGCTGCTCGACGAGGACTTCACCGAGCAGTCGCTGTACGGCGTCCTGGAGGGCAAGTACGGGGTGGAGCTCGACCACGGGCGGCGGCTGGTGGAGGCCGTGCCCGCGGCGGCCGCCATAGCCGAGGCGCTGGGGCTGCGTCCGCGCGATCCCGTGCTGCTGTTGCACAGCACCGCGTGGGACGTGACGGGCCGGCCCGTGGAGTTCTTCATCGCCTACCACCGCGGGGACCGCAGCCGGTTCCAGGTGAACCTGCGACGGCACCGCGAGCGGCAGGGCGCGCTGCCCAACATGCTGGTGCACGACGACCGCTGATCGGGGCTCGGGGCCCGGATACCTGCGGCCTCGCACTTGACATCCTGTAATGACAGGACGACAGTATCCCTACGAGCTCGCGAAGGAGGTCGTCCTTGTCGTCGTTCGTCACCCCGCTCGTCCCCCCGATGCGGATCGCCTTCGACGCCCGGATGGAGCCGTCCGGACCGGTGCTGACCCGCCGCATGTCGAACTTGCGCGGGCTGTTCGCCGACACCGCCGCCTGGGAGCAGGCCGTGGCCGACGACCCGGCGGTCTACGAGGTTGCCTCGTCGCCGGTGCCCGAGGCCGAAGGGGAGCTGCCGCGGCACGCCGAGTACTAGCGCCGCCGCGCGTCCTTCCTGGACGGCTACCGGCGGCTCGAATCATGGTTCGAACAGGAGAACGGATGAACGGCATCGTGCTCGTCACCTCCCGGTCCTTCGGCCGGGGACGAGCGGACTGCGAGGCGCGCCTGGCCGCCGCGGGGCTGCGCGTGGTGCGCGGCTCCACGACCCACGACCTGGACGAGCTCCGCCCCGTCCTCGCGGAGGCGCACGCCTGGATCGCCGGCACCGCGCCGGTCACCGCCGAGCACCTGGCGGCGGCCCCCGGGCTGCGGGTCGTCGCCCGCTACGGCGTCGGCGTCGACAACGTCGACCTGCGGGCCGCCGCCGCCCGCGGCGTCACCGTCACCAACACGCCGGGCGCCAACAGCGAGGCTGTCGCGGACCTGGCCGTGGCGCTGCTGCTGACGGCGCTGCGCGGGGTGGTCGCGGCCGACCGGGACGTGCGCGGCGGCGACTGGCGCACCCGGCGCGGCCGGGAACTGGGCGCGCTGACCGTGGGCGTGGCCGGGTTCGGCCGCATCGGCCGCGGCGTCGCCCGACGGGTGCGCGGGTTCGGCGCGCGGGTCGTGGCCTACGACCCGTTCGTGGCCGCGGACGCCCTGGACGGCGCGCGCCCGGCGGCGAGCGTCGCCGACCTGGCCGAACGCTGCGACGCGGTGTCCCTGCACGCCCCCGGCGGCGCCGTGCTCGTCGACGCCGCCTGGCTGGCGCGCGTCCGCCCCGGCGCGGTGCTGGTGAACACCGCCCGCGCCGACCTGGTGGACGAGACCGCCGTCGCCGAGGCCCTGCGCGACGGGCGGCTGGCCGCCTACGCCGCCGACACCCTCGCCGGCGAGGGACGGCACGACGAGCGCGCGGGCAGCCCGCTGCTCGCGTCCGACCTGGCCGACCGCGTCGTCATCACCCCGCACATCGGCGCGCAGACCGTCGAGGCCGTCGACCGCATGGGCCGGGACGCCACCGACGCCGTCCTCGACGCGCTCGCCGGACGCACCCCCGCGCACGTGGTCCCCGTCCCCGCATGACCGCTCGCGGTCATCGACACCGCAACCTCGGAAAGGAAGGCATGTCCATCGACGATCTCCGCGCCGCGGGCGTCATCGCCGTGCTGCGCGCGCCCACCCCCGACTCCGCGCTGGAATGCGTGTCCGCGCTGGTCGAGGGCGGTGTCACCGGGATCGAGATCACCTACAGCACGCCGGACGCGCCCGCCGTCATCGACAGGGCCCGGCGCGACCACCCCGAGGCGCTCGTCGGCGCCGGGACGGTGCTCACCGCCCGGCAGGCCCGCGAGGCCGCCGACGCGGGCGCGCGGTTCCTGGTCAGCCCCGGCACGGACGACGACCTGGCCCGCGCCATGCTCGACACCGGCCTGACCACCCTGCTCGGCGCGCTGACGCCCGGCGAGCTGATGCGCGCCGTCGCGCTCGGCGCGCACGCGGTGAAGATCTTCCCGGCGTCGCTGGGCGGCCCCGGCTACCTCAAGGCGCTGCGCGGCCCGTTCCCGGACGTGCCGCTGATGCCGACCGGCGGGGTCGGCGCGGACAACGTGGCCGACTGGCTGGCCGCGGGGGCGTTCGCCGTGGGCGCCGGGGGCGAGCTGTGCCCGTCCGCCGCGATCGCCGCCGGGGACCGCGCCGAGATCACCACGCGGGCCCGCGCGTTCGCCGCCGCCCTCCGGAAGGCCCGGGCATGACGGCGGCGCGCGAGCAGCGGGAGCGCGCCGGGCTGCGGGTCGAGGACGGCTGGCGGTACTTCGTGCACGGCTGGTCCCAGGCGATCACCGAGGTGTTCGACGTGCCGCTCGCCCCGGGTGGACGAGCTGTCCCGCGTCGCGGAGGAGATGCGATGATCAGGACCGCGCTGGGCGACGTCGACGCCGCCGACCTCGGCCGCACCGACTACCACGAGCACCTGTTCCAGATCACCCCGCTGCTGCCGGGCGACGAACTGGACGACGAGGAGCGCGGCGGCCTGGAGGCGGCCCGGCTGCGCGCCGCCGGCGTCGACGCGATGATCGACGCCACCCCGGTCGGCCTCGGCCGCGACGCCGAGGCGGTCGCGCGCATCTCCCGCTCGACCGGGCTGCGCGTCGTGCTCACCACCGGCGCGCACCGCCGCGCCCACTACCGCGACGACCACCCGCTGCTCGGCATGGACGCCGACGCGCTGGGACGCCTGTTCACCGCCGAGCTGACCGAGGGCGTCCGCGACGACTCCGCGCTGACGACGCCGCGTCCGCACGCGCCCAAGGCCGGCATCCTCAAGGCGGGCATCGGCTACTGGTCGATCGGGGAGTTCGAAGGGCGCGTGCTCGAAGGGGTGGCGCGGGCGCACCGCGCCACCGGCGCCCCGGTGATGGTGCACCTGGAGCACGGCAGCGCGGCGTTCGAGGTGCTGGACGCGTTGGACGGCCTCGGCGTGCCCGCGCACCGCGTCGTCCTCGCCCACATCGACCGCAACCCCGACCCGGGCCTGCACGCCGACCTCGCCGCCGCGGGCGCCTACCTCGGCTACGACGGCATGGCGCGGCACAAGTCCTGGCCCGACTCGACCGTCCTGGACTGCCTGCTGCGCACCGCCGAACTCGGCGGCGCCGACCGGCTGCTGCTCGGCGGCGACGTCGCCCGCCGCACCCGCTACATCGCCTACGGCGGCATGCCCGGCCTGGAGTACCTGCCCGCCCGTTTCGTGCCGCGCCTGGAGCGCGCCGCGGGGCCCGACCTCGTCCGGCGCGTCCTGGTCGACAATCCGGCCCGGCTCCTGGACTGGACGTCATGACCCTGGTCAACGGCCGCGCGATCGACGGGATCGCGTTCGACTGCGACGGCGTGCTCGCCGACACCGACCGGCCGTGGGCCGACGCCGAACGCGCCGTCGTCGAGCGCCACGGCGGGCGGATGACCGACGCGCTGCGCGACGCCGCCCACGGCCTCGGCCTCGCCGCGACCGTGGACCTGCTGGCCGCCGTCCTGCCCGGGTCCGTCGACCGCGCGGCGCTGCGTGAGGAGCTGCTGAGCGAGGCGGCGGCGCGGATCGCCCGCGCGCCGCTCGCCTTGCCCGGGGCGGTCGAGACGGTCGCGGAGCTGGCGCGGCACTGGCCGGTGGCGGTCGTGTCCAACACGCCCGCCGAGGTGCTGCTGCCGCTGCTGGACGCCATCGGCGTCCTGGACCTGGTGCGCACGGCGGTCTCCGCCGACCAGGTCGCCGAGCCCAAACCCGCCCCCGACCCCTACCTGGAGGCCGCGCGCCGACTCGGCGTGCCGCCCGCGCGGATGCTCGCCGTGGAGGACTCGCCGACCGGGGTCGCCGCCGCGCGCGCCGCGGGCTGCCCCGTCACCGGGATCGCCGCGCCCGGCCGTCCGCACCTCGCCGACGCCGACCGGGTGCTGCCCGACCTGCCCGCGCTGCGCCGGTGGCTGCGCCCGCCGGCCCGGCTCTGACGGCGCCGCGGACCGCTCAGGCGGAGTCGCGGACGATCAGTTCGGTGGGCAGGATGAGCGGCTCGGCGGTGCGCTCCTCCTCGGAGCCGAGCAGCCGGCGCACGACCGCGCGGGCGACCTCGGCGACCGGCTGGCGCACGGTCGTCAGCGGCGGGTCGGTGTAGCGGGCGGCCTCGATGTCGTCGAACCCGACGACGGCGACGTCGTCGGGGACGCGGCGGCCGGCCTGCCGCAGCGCGTGCAACGCGCCGATCGCCATGAGGTCGTTGGCGGCGAACACCGCGTCGAGGCCCGGGTCGTCCTCCAGCAGCTGCCGCATCGCCGCCGCGCCCGACTCGCGGGTGAAGTCGCCCATGGCGACCAGCGACCTGCGGTCGGTGCCCGACAAGACCTCCCGGTACCCGGTCATGCGGTCCAGCGCCGCGCTCATGTCCGGCGGCCCGCCGATGGCGGCGATGCGGCGCCGCCCCCGGTCCAGCAGGTGCCGCACGGCCGACCGGGCGCCCGCGACGTTGTCGCAGTCGCAGTAGGGCAGGGGGACGGTGGTGATGGGGCGGCCGTGCGACACCACCGGCACGTCGGTGCGCGCCAGCGCGGCGGGCAGCGGGTCCGAGCCGTGCATGGACAGCAGGATCACCCCGTCCACGTGCCCGCCCGCGACGTAGCGCTCGACGCGCGCGTGTCCGGCGGGCGAGGACGCGGGCAGCAGCACCACCTGCTTGTCCGCCCCCTCCAGCTCCTGGCTGACGGCCCGCGCGACGACCGCGAAGAACGGGTCGTCGGAGAACACACGGGACGGCGGCTCGGAGACCACCAGCCCGATCGAACCGGTCCGGCGGGTGACCAGGCTGCGCGCGGCGGAGTTGGGCACGTACCCGAGCTGGTCGACCGCCCGCAGCACCGCGGCGCGGATCTCCGGCGTGACCGTGGCCGACCCGTTGACCACCCGCGACACCGTGGCGCGCGACACGCCCGCCCGCGCGGCCACCTCCTCCAGAGTCGGCCGTCTCATGCCCTGTCCCCGCTCATGCCGTCCTCCCCCGTGACGATCCCCGCGACAGTGGTCGTCGACCCCGCACACAGCCGATCGCGCACGACGTCAGCGTAATCGCGGGGACGACCTGCACGCGCGCCGCGGCGGCCCGGGCCGCCGGAGAAGTGATGAGAGGGGAGGCGACCCGGACCGCCGTGTCTGAGAGCGCTCTCACACAGACTGGTCTCCAGATCTTCGTGCTGTCAAGACGTACCGCCAAATGCCGTTCTACCAGGGAATTTATTCGGGCCGCCGACTGAATGGTTCCTCGGAGAGGTCGTGAAGCGCTCTCTCATTGGGTCTTGACAGGGCTGCGGGACGGCGTCAGATTGGCCCCGGATCCGGCAGGCGGCGCCTCCTCGGGCGCCGCCGGTCAGTCTGAGCGAAAGGTCCCCCCGCCATGTCCTTTCCATCCCCGCTCAGGCGATCGCGCCGCCGTCGGCTGACGACGGCGCTCGCCTTCATCTCCGCTCTGGGCCTGACGGCCGTCGCGACGCCGGCGCAGGCCTCCGTCCCCCCGCCCCCGTCGGGGTGGCGGCTGGTCTGGAGCGACGACTTCGACGGCCCGGCCGGTGCGCTGCCGTCGTCCGCGAACTGGCAGATCGACACCGGTCACGGCTATCCGGGCGGCCCGGCCAACTGGGGCACCGGCGAGGTGCAGCGGTACACCGCCGACCCCGCCAACATCAGCCTCGACGGCGCCGGGAACCTCCGGATCACCGCCCTGCGGTCCGCGTCCGGCGAATGGACCTCGGGCCGCATCGAGACGCGGCGCGCCGACTTCAAGCCGGCCGAGGGCGGAGTGCTGCGGATCGAGGCCCGCATCCAAATGCCGGACGTGTCCGGTGAGCAGGCGCTGGGCTACTGGCCCGCGTTCTGGGCGCTGGGCTCGCCCTACCGGGGCAACTACTGGAACTGGCCGTCGATCGGCGAGTTCGACATCATGGAGAACGTCAACGGCATCAACTCGGTGTGGGGCGTTCTCCACTGCGGCACCAACCCCGGCGGCCCCTGCGGCGAGACCGACGGCATCGGCGCCAGCAGGCCCTGCCCGGGCACTCCGTGCCAGGCGGGCATGCACACCTACCGCTTCGAGTGGGACCGCAGCGTCACCCCCGAGCAGCTGCGCTGGTACGTCGACGACCAGCACTTCCACACCGTCACCGAGGACCGGGTCGGTGCGGACGCCTGGGCCGCCATGACCGACCACGGCGGCTACTTCCTGCTGCTCAACCTGGCGATGGGCGGCGGCTTCCCCGACGGCGTCGCCGGGCGGGCCACCCCCACCCCGCAGACCGTGCCGGGGCGGTCGATGGTGGTCGACTACGTCGCCGTCTACCAGCGCTGAGACACCGCGTTCCGGGCCGCCGCGCGTGCCGACGCCGCGGCGGCCCGGACGCGCGTGCGCCGACGATCGTGACGTTCTTCATATAAAACGGTGCTTCCTTTTCGATTCCCGCACGCGACATCCTTGGTTCGGGCGGCCTTCACGAAGAAGTGGAGTCTTCGGTGCTGCCTGTGCGGGATCACACCCCCTGCCCCGACGGCCGACCCGCCGCCGACCGCGACACCCGCCCGGAAGGAACCGGGCGGCCCGATCGCCCCCCGACGCGCCGATGGCTCCGTCCCCTCCGGGAGCTGCTGCTCGTCGCGTTCCTGTTCGCCGCCTACAAGCTCGGCCGCCTGGTCGGCGCCGACCACGTCGGCGAGGCGTTCGCCAACGCCGGACGGCTCTGGGAGATCGAACGCGCCCTGCGGCTGCCCAGCGAGAAGACCCTCCAGGACTGGGTGCTGCACCTGCCGTCGGCAGTCGTCGCGGCCAACGCGTATTACAAGTTCGTCCACTTTCCGGCCACCGCGGTGTTCCTGATCTGGACGTACGCGCGGCGGCCCTGGCACTACCGGTGGGCGCGGACGGCCCTCGCGGTGCTGACGGGCGTGGCGCTGGCCGTCCACATCGCCGTGCCGCTCGCCCCGCCGCGCATGCTGAGCGGCCTGGGGTTCGTGGACACGGGCGCGGTGTACGGCCCGAGCGTGTACGGCTCCGCGCACACCGACGGCTTGGCGAACCAGTTCGCGGCGATGCCGTCCCTGCATGTCGGCTGGGCGGTGTTCGTGGCGGTCAGCCTCATCCTGTCCACCCGCACCAGGTGGCGCTGGCTGTGGCTGGCGCACCCGGCGGTCACGCTGTACGTGGTCATCGTCACCGCGAACCACTATTGGCTGGACGCGCTCGTCGCCTTGGTCATCATCGCCGTCGTCATGCTCGTGCTGCGTCCGCCCGCGCGCCCCACGGCCGGGCCGGAACGCCTCGTGCCTCGGCGCTTGGACCCACCTCATGACGACCACGAGCGGCCGGACGTCGCATCCGGCCGCCGCCGAGCCGCGCCGCATGGTCCGGTGCGCGCGAGGAGGCACGCCGCGTCGGCGGGGAGGGGCGGCGCCGACGGCCGAGCCGGTTCCGGGGCGCCCGGCCGCACCGCGGCAGCGGCCCG